>JANQMK010000309.1 GCA_028280085.1 Pseudomonadales bacterium | reverse complement strand
TTGGAGTAGTAACGACAAACACACTTCTGCTCGATCAATATCGGTAAGGGAATATTCAAGTATCTCTAGGTAGCAAGTTTCGGACTCTTCCTGCCGTTTAGAATGAAACAAACACTCCGCAACAATATGCTTAAACGATCGTTTCAATTGTCCCTGGCTATGCCACGCATTACCCGGTAACAAAACTAAACCTTTTTCGGCAAAGTTAAGCGCATTTGAAAACGCGGAGCTAGCCATTGCCTTTTTAGCTGCCTTCAAATTCAGGTTTGCTAGCTTTAATCTCTCTTCCGTATCAGTAACTAACTCCATGCCTTTATTGAGCTGTTCAACAATAAAGAACAGTTTATCATTGGCTTGCTGGCCGTCTTCTGACGCCAAATAATTATCGAGATACGCATAGCCAATCTTTAAATGGATTAAAGGTCGCTCTGAAACAGGAATTGATTCGTAGGCAGCTTGTAGAAAACGATCATGCAAAAATCGACATAACGGTGCTTTAACCATAGTTTCATTCAACAGATACTCCGCAAACTGACTTTCTTCATATGGCATAACCATCTCTCTTGAAATAGCAGGCCAGAGATGCCGAATAGCGTCTGTCACAGATAAATCAGAGGCGATAGCCAGGATTTTAATGTCAAACTGAGTGCCGATGCAGGCGGCTCGCTGCAACAACTTTTGCGTATGTTGCGGCAAAATATGAATCTTTTCAATTAACAAATCCACCACATTATCGGTAAAGCATTGAGCTTGAATCACATCTATGTCCCAACGCCATTGTCTCGTGCTCAAATCATAGTAAATCAGCTCTTCCTGCTCGAGCATTCGAATAAACACATTGACAAAAAACGGGTTACCCATGGTTTTTTTGAAGATGATTCTACCGAGCTCGGCAACAGATGTTGGCCGCAGACGCAAGGTATCTGCCATCATTAACTCAATATGACGCTGTTTTATTGGACGTAAACGAATGGTTTTTAATACGCGACCGGATTTATTTAATTCACTCAGCGCGATAGCACTCGGGTCGCCATCAAGAATCTCATTATCTCTATATGCGAAGACCAACAATAAACGACCACTACCTTTACCCAGTAATCCCGGCAGTAACGACAACGTTGCCATATCCGCCCACTGAAAATCATCAAGAAACATAACGAGCGGTTTATGTTCCGTAATAGAAGAAAAAAATCTCTGTAACACATGGCATAGTCGATGAGTCGCTTCAGATCCAGTCATTTCGGCGACAGCAGGTGTTTCGCCTAATAGCAATGCTAAATCTGGCACTAAATCGACTAACACACGCCCTTCATTTTCCAAATCATGGGATAGGCGTTCTCTCAGTACCGCAAGTTCTTCATCAGGCAACGCCAGCTGAAAATCTATCCATTGTCGAATTGCCTGACTGATAGCAAGATAAGGTACTTGTCGTTGCAGTTCATCAAACTTGCCAAAGACAAACTCCCCGCCTAATTTAGTAATGGGTTTATGAATTTCCTTTACCAGCATTGATTTACCAATACCAGGAGCGCCCTCTATTAAAACGAGATCTCGACTGCCCTCGGCAATATGACTAAAAGCACTCAACAGCTGCCTTACTTCAGCCGTTCGACCGTATAGCTTTTGTGGAATATCAAAATGTTTAGGTGAGTCATAGGCAGCAATTTCAAAGTTTGGAACGGCACCGTCAAACGACCAATGGCGATGACAAAACTCTAAATCACGCAATAATCCCGTGGCACTCTGATATCGATCCTCCGCATTTTTCTCCAGCAACTTGAGTACCAGCTTCGCCAACGGTTCTGGTAACGCGGGCCGAATTTCACAAGGGTGTTGCGGTTGGACTGCGATATGATGATATACCGTTTCCATAACATCATCACAGTGAAATGGTAGCTGCCCCGTTAGCAGTTGATAAAAAGTAATTCCTAGCGAATAAAAATCGGAACGATAATCAACGATGCGATTCATCCGCCCAGTCTGTTCGGGCGACAGATAATTTAGATCTCCCTCAATTTGTGTTGGCGCCTTGGCCAGGGGCTGTTCCTTGGGAAGAAGGGTTGCTATATCAAAATCAATTAACTGTACACTACCCGTCTCTGGACAATAAAGAATATTGGAAGGCGTGACATCTTTATGCACAATGTCCCGACTATGTATGTGCTCTATTGCTTGAGTAACCCCCATTGCAATGGTGAAAAATGTATCAAGCTCCAACCCCTTATTCTCACCCAGTGGAAATAAATCCGATAATGGAATGCCACCATTGTCCTCCATCACCAGCGCTAGCTGATTGTCGTAAGGAATGATATCAATTGCTCGGCAAATATTGGGGTGATTACAGCGCCTTTGCAAATCATAGCTTTTGCGAAGGCGCGCTATTTGGGTTTCGTTGGGGTACTTGGTATTAATCGCTTTTAGTACAACCAAACTATTGTCACTAGACTTTATTGCCGACAAGACAATAGTTTCATTGCCTTTATAAACAACTTTTTCAATATGATAGCCAGCACAGACAGCCATAACATCCTTTCCCTTTAACGCATTGCTGCTGCCTTGCGATCAACATCACCCGCAAGCCAGCATACATTAACCATTCCATTGCATTGTTAGCAGGTGCGATAGATTTAGACAGGGGTATTGTACTCTAACTTTATAACTATATAGCAAATACCTGGCTTTCTAGCCAATCAATCTTCGTCAAATTGACCAACTAGAAACGCAGCTAGTAGAAAAATGATCAGGACTATCGCTAAGGCATCGATTTTGAATAGGGTGATTGTTTTGAATAGGGTGGTTGAACACTAGTCTGTGGCAAGCTATCTTCAACCGTCGACGTGATAGGAACAACTTTACTGTCTCGTAAAAATGGGTAAATAGCCGCAGCTAGCGTGACTGCATTTTGCCCAAAGTTCATGGTAATGTGATTGCCTGGCACTTGCTTTATCGCGACATCTCCTTGCAGATAATCCAGCCACGGTTTATGAACATTTGACGGGAAATTCATCATCGATTCTCCATGACGTAGGTAAAGCGTCGAACCAGCATAAACAGGCATCTGATAATTAAACAGCGCTTTTTGGTGAATCATCCAGGTCTGTACCATGACAGTGGTAAAGTGAGGAGGAAGAATAATATCGTGCGCTTTACAAACCTCGGCAACATGATCAATTTGTTCGTCTAACGATAATTTCCTTAGTTCAACAAGATCCAACTCGATATCCGCCGACAAACTATTTACCACCAAATAGTTCAGTACATCAACTGAATTAGTCATGCGATTAGCTTTAACCGCACCAGGCACCGGCGTATCAATTAAAATCAACGGAGTCAGCCTTTGCTGCTGAGATTCAATCTGCTTCGCCATTTCCAACGCAACCAGACCGCCAAAAGAAGCGCCACCTAAGATAAATCCAGATTGTGTTATCTGTTCTTTTAGCTCTGACAAATAATCTTCAGCCATGGCCGGCACATTATCGTATGTTTCTCCATGTCCACCAATACTCGGCGCTTGAAATGCATAAACAGGTCTATCAGCGGCAATCTGTTCTGCTAAATCTCGATAATAGTAGACCTCTCCTCCAACCGGGTGGACCAATACCAAGGGCAAGACACCAGGGCTCCCAGGTTTTAGTCGCACCATATTGTTGGTACTTTGTTTTATTTTAATCTCGCCACTAGTCCCATTATGCTTTATTTGATGTTGATTAGAACCAGTATCCCGATCTTCATCTACCGTAATCAAGGTTTTAATACGCGCACTAAGTGCAGCGGGCGTAGGACACTCTAAAAAAGTTTGTGGTGGCAGCACGATACCAAATCGCTCATTAAGCATTGCCAATGTCTTTACCGCAATTAATGAATTACCACCTAATTCAAAATAGTTTTCATAGGGTTGAATTTGACCAAAACCCAAAGCCTTGCACCAAATTTCAATGATACCCATCAACGGTTGTTCCATCTTAACTGCAACTTGATCATCGGTAAAATCATCGGTCTGATCTAGCGATTGAGTTACGGGTAACTCATTATCGGTAACAAGACTAAAGGACAAGTGGGACCGCTTCGGTTCTACCCAATACTCCTGCCGCTGAAACGG
>JANQMK010000304.1 GCA_028280085.1 Pseudomonadales bacterium | reverse complement strand
CAGATAGAAAATCGCTCATTTTTAGTGATTGGCGGTGCCGGTACAATTGGCCAAGCGGTAGTAAAGGAGATATTTTCGCATAACCCCGGTAGGCTGCATTATGGCGCACAGCCCCGGATTCTACTGGAGCTTAGGCGTTTTTAACGTCGGACCAGCTACTGCCTTGGAACGTGAGTGAGGAAACGATAAGGGAATCGTTTCGGTATATCAATTCCCCTGTTTAATTATCGCTTACGTTTGATGATCAGTTCCAAACAGTGCTGATAGCATTTTTTCTGCCAAAATAGCTTTATCAAAATTCTCGCGTGCTATCTCAGCTGCGCGATAGCCCATTTCAGACCGCTTGTCTTCAGCTTGATCTAATTCAATAATGGTATCACAAAGTGCTTTCGCGCAGTCGGAGGGTATGGTGAACCCTACTTGGTGCTTGTCTAAAAATGTCTTCATCCAACCATCTGTGTTTTGAATAATTGGCACTCCGGCGGCGAGAGACTCAAAAAACTTGTTCGGTGAAGACGTTGATAACACCGGTAAATTGGCGAGCGGCACAAGAGACACTAATGCATTTTGCAAGAGAGGGATAAGTTCATGCTTTGGCATTAATGGAATATGTATAAAATTGTCTAATTTGCGTTGTTTCGCTTCTGCTACGAGTGCTTCACGCCATTGTCCATCGCCAATAACGACAATAGCCAAATCTTCTCGCTCTTGTTTTTTTAGTTCTTCAGCTGCTTCTAACAACCATCGTGAATTATTCACCTCGCCTATATTGCCAGTATATATGGCATATTTTCGCGGTTTAAAGGGAGATGTTGAGTCCAATCTCTGGGCCGCAGAAAACAACGCAATATTAGCTGCATTTGTGACAGAAACTACATTTGGATGTGCGTGTAAATCTTCGATGTAAGATTTCATTCCCGGCGACAGTGCGACGACCAGTGACGCGGCTTTGTAACACCTAGCTTCGAACCAATAAGCAATACTTTTGAGCAATTTATTTTGCAAAATGCCTAACTCTATCATTCCTTGAGGCCAGAGATCTCTTACCTCAAACACCAGTGTACGCCCCCTCATGTATTTCGCTATTAAGCCTGGAATGCCCACTGTAATTGGACCAGAGGATGCGATTACTATATCTGCTGGGGTCGTTAGGGCATACCAGCTGCTGACAGCAGCGTATTGTATAAATGTCCACAATCGTCGCAATAAGCTTTTTTTATTGTCTAAAGGTATATTCAATACTTTAACTTTAATGCCATTAAAGTATTGCGTATCAATAAATTTATTTGTAGATAGGTCTGATTTAGAATAAATAGCGGTAACCACAGTTACCTCATGCCCACGGCTTACCCATTCTGAGGCAAATTCATAAACACGTGTTCCCCAAGAGCCTTTCGGTGTTGAGAAGTATGAGTAAAAATATAAAATCTTCATGATAAAAGAACGTTGTTAGCGTCTATAGAAAATAATAACGTGTTAGGCTTAACAGAAAACTTAATTTCTGCTGCGTATTTCCATAGTCTTTAGTTAAATCTTGTTGTCAACTGGTTTTTTGTTGTTAGACGGAAAACATCATTTTCAATTAAGAAATTTGCAATCGCTTCGTGTCCTTTTCTGTTGGGATGATTCCAGTCAAGTTTATCACCTTTATTATAGACAAAATACTCGCCTGCTTTATTGTTTTTTCTTGATGACTCAATATTGTATGGATCGACGAAGGCGTAGTAGGCATCAAAGTAGTTTACCCTTGGATCAAGGTGTTGAATAAGTGTCTGTTGAGTTCTACCTAGGATGTAACTGGTATCCCAAGTAATCTTATGTTCAGCGTAGACTTGCTCCGCTTCTGCTGATATTTGCATTTCCAAAGGCAGAATAACGAGAATAAAATTAATGTCGTGTTCATCAAGTATGTTTTTAAAGTTATTAATTCTTGCCGCTGTATCAGCGATGATATTTTCATATTGTTCAGGGTATCGCTCGTAGGCAATGTGGCCGTGAAACCCATAACCCTTACTCATTAAGTAATTTTTAGTAGCGCTGCGGATGAATGTATACAAGTAACTTCTACCGCGAAACCAATCCAAGGTCAGTGACAGCCAGTATCTAACCTTTACTAGGGGTGTGGTATTGGTTTCGTTGTTAGTGTCTTGCGTTGGCAATATATCGTTTTGGTTAAAAAAATAGATTAGTGTATCAAGCTTATAATCTAGCGCATGTTTGAGTCGTAAAATAGTTTCTTTATTAGTTACGGCGGTACCAACTTGAGCAAAATTCATATGCTGTAGTTCAGGATACTGATTTGCTAGATGCTCTGAAATTCGGTAGCCATAACCAGCACCCACACCGTAAATGACCGAATCGCCAAAATAACCCACCCTTGTTTGAGAGCTAGTTAGATTAAATTCGTCATCAGGTAAACCGTGACTATTGATTTTTATTGTGCCATAGGGGTAGTCTATTTCTCGATCATTGGTATTGAAGGCCATGTAATAGCCCGGGTTATAATCTAGGTAAAAACGTAGAAAAAGCTCGGCTGTAATTACTACGAAAGCTATAACAACTGCATTGACGACAATAATCGTTTTTTTGGGATGCTGTAAAAACAGGCGTTTTTTTGAGTTAGTTTTATTCATCCTTTATCTTAGCTCGGTGCTGGACTTTACCAATGAGTTGTTGCTTAGGAGACAATTCTACTCCATAACCAATACAGTTGGACACCTATCTTTTGTCGACCTTGCTTCTGTCTAGCAGTGGCATGAGATCTAAGAGCAATCTGTTAGCAACCTCCTTATTGCCAACTTCACCGAGGTGGCACCAGTCAACAAACCGTGGCTCGGTTTCATTTAAAAAGATTTTGCTAATGTCTCGTAGTACCGGTAGTTTGCCAGGGTCGGAAAAGCGTTGATTAAACAATTGATCAGTCAACGAAACAAAGGTTCGGATTTGGTCGAATTCCTGTTTTTTTGTCTCTTCATATTGGGTTAGTTTAGATTTGTTAAAAATAGTGGGTTGCCAATAAAAAAGAGTGTTAAATTGGTAGCGCTTAGCAAGTGATTGAATAATATTAATATTTTCTTCATAAATATTTAACACGTTATTAGCCAGGGCGAGGTTGTCCACTTGTATTTGTTCAGCTTGTTTGGGAGAAGAAAAGAACCCTGCATGGTTAGTAAAGAAGCTGTTGAGGTTTAGTCTCCTCGATATTGCACGCGCAAGGCGGGCCGTCGCGAGATGTTTGACAGCAGCTTGCCAGCTATTTGTGGTGTTGGCGTTGTTGGTTTGACTAAATTCTAACACGCGATTAAATTCGTTTTGCGGGATACCAGCCAATTTTTGCTGATATGCAGAGTATATGTCGTTGACCCCGTCATAGAAGATAACGACATCTGGTACATGGCCTTTTTGTAGTTCTCGAACGAGTGATATCATCTCTTGTGTATTGACGTAGCCACTTTCTCCGAAATTAACAATGTCGGCATAAATGTTGTTTTTCGCGAGTTGTTTGGCTAAGTTGGAAGGGATAGTGAATTCATCCCTTGCGCCTGTTCCCCACATGGTTGAGCCGCCAAATAAAAAGATAGTTGGCTTTACTTTATTAGCATTGACAGCTGGAATGTCAGCTTGCCAGGTTTTTCTAATACCTTGTGAATCAATATTAATATACTGGCCTTGATAGGGTTTGCGCCGCCAGTAGGTGTAGGGTCGCCATTGAGAGTTATTTGATTCTTTAAATTCTCGGTAGTAGTCGCTAGTCCAGTCGGCTTGCTGGTAAGTGTCAGCATTAATACGGTCGTCGCTTATTGGTCCGTTTGCACCTATGTCTCGATAGTAAAATAAAATGGATAAGGCGATTTCAATAGCAAGCAATAGGCCGGTAGTAATGCCTAGCATAAGTAGAATGGTACGTGTCAAAGAGATTGCTTTGCTTGACGCCAAAAACATGAGCTTTCCATGGTATGAAAATTACTATCGTTATTCAGCAGGGGGCTTATTGATTAATATGGCTAGCATTATATACCAGCTAAGTCGGTTTAAAGAGTATTAATACTTTTATGACAAAAGCCAAGGGGTGTGTTTATGAGCGGACAAGCTGACCATGTCGATTACTTTTTAATATTTTTCATAACGGCTAGTTTGACTGATAGGTGGAGCACGGGCCGAACACTATGACTAAGAAAATCTTACTATTGTCTCATTGTCGTCTGATCTGCATTGGCTACGCTTTCTAAGTGATCGTTAATTGCGTTGATTACCAAAAATACTTTCTTCTACCAATCCACAGATAATATGTCCTATCATGATATGGCATTCCTGAATTCTTGCGGTTTTTTCAGATGGTACACTAAGGCATATGTCACAACTGTTTTGAATTTCCCCCACTTGGCCGGCGAAGCCCACAGATTTGATTTTCATATCTTTGCATCGTGCTAAGGCAGTGAGAATATTTTTTGAATTTCCTGATGTTGTTATCCCAAAAAAAATATCGCCTTCTCTACCATTTGCTTCAAGCTGTCTAGAAAATAAATTCTCATAACCGTAGTCATTGCCAATGGCCGTGAGCATAGAAGTATCGGTAGTAAGCGCTATAGATGGCAAGCCAGGGCGATCAAATTCGAATCGGCTCACGAACTCAGCCGCAATATGCTGTGAATCGGCGGCACTGCCGCCATTGCCTGCTAGGATAATTTTGTTTCCCGACTTGAGTGCTTCAATACAAAGTGTGGCGACCGACTCAATATCATTGAGTAATTTGCTATCT
>JANQMK010000258.1 GCA_028280085.1 Pseudomonadales bacterium | reverse complement strand
CATGACCGACAGCGTGGGACGTGGTTTGCTTGAATAGAAAAACAGAATAAAAAATAATACTAGGCCTTCCAAAAACGCTTCATATAACTGCGAAGGGTGGCGCACCAATTGTTGTGGATCAGCGGGAAAAACCATACCCCAAGGTACCGTTGTTTCCCGCCCCCAAAGCTCTTGCCCAATAAAATTACCAAGCCGTCCACAACCGATGCCTAACGGCACTAGAGGAGTAATAAAATCCGTCAATCTAAACAGTGGAATATTGTTTTTCTTGCTGTATATAAGCAGGGAAATAAATCCGCCAATAAATCCGCCGTGAAATGACATCCCACCTTGCCATACAGCAAATAACCACAAAGGGTCTGCCAGGAACTTATCAAAGTTATAAAATAATACGTAGCCAGCCCGAGCGCCTAGCAATAGGCCAATAGCAACATATAGAACTAACTCTTCTACTTGTTCTTCTTTAACGGGAGAGGCGGCTTTGCGTGCTCGAGCACAGCCAATAAAATAGGCTAGTGCGAAACCCACAACATAGGCTATGCCATACCAGTGCACCTTAAGCGGTCCAAGGCTAATCGCAACCGGGTCAATCTGGGGATAAGTAAGCATGTATACCTCATTTTTGCTAAGCGGTAGAATTGATATAGTTAAAACTGACTAATAAGTAAATGGGCACCAACCGCTACCAAAAGCAAACCAAAACATTGTTTTAATCGATCTGATGGCAAGCTATGCGCTAATTTTGCCCCAAAACGCGCAAAGATGGCACTGCTAATCACAATGCCACAAAGAGCGGGTAAATAGATAAACCCGAGGCTCCATTCAGGCAGCCCTGGTCTATCCCAACCCACGCCGATATTGGTCACTGCTCCAACAATAGCGATAGGTAAACCAACTGCCGCGGAAGTTGCAACAGCTCTTTGCATGGGTACATTGCACCAGCTCATATAAGGCACTGACAAAGAACCACCTCCAACGCCAAATAACGCCGAAAACCAGCCAATCACAGTCCCAACCACACTCAGACCGTAACGACCAGGTAGTGCACGATGGGCCGCAGGCATCACACCTGCTAACATCTGAATACCTACTAACACGGCGAATACAGCGAAGGCGCGTCGCAATAACACACTACTCAATGCCTCAGCTGTATTAACACCCAAAAATACTCCAATACAAACAGCGGGAGCTAATCGCCAAAACAAAGGCCAATCAATTGCCTGTTTTCTTTGATGAGCAATAATTGAACTTATCGAAGTAACAATAATGGCACCCAACGAAGTACCGATCGCCATATGGGACAATACTTCCACAGGGAACTGCTGCCAGTCAAAACTAATCAGCAGCACTGGAACAATAACGATACCACCGCCAACCCCAAACAATCCTGCCAACAATCCTGCAATAGCGCCAATTAGCAAATAAGTAGCTAGGAGCAAAGTTATTTTCCTATCAGGCGTTATAAAAAGGCGTATCCTACCATTTCACAGCTATAAATGACCTGAAAATATCTTACTAGATCATGTTATTGTTTGATGTTTGTGCCAGACTAGCCTATTTCAATTAAAATGACATGGTGAAAAGATTATGTGTCTTATCCTGTTCGCGTATAAAATGGAGCAAGGCTATCCTTTGGTACTGGCTGCTAACCGCGATGAATTCTACAGTCGCCCAACGCGACCGGCTGAATTCTGGCCGGAACACTCCGACCTGTTAGCAGGCAGGGATCTACAAGCTAATGGAACTTGGTTAGGTGTCACTAGGGCAGGGAGATTCGCCGCTGTTACTAATTTCCGTGATGGCAGTAGCCAACAACTCAATAGCATCTCCCGCGGCAAACTCACCCTTGATTTTTTAACCTCAACTGATTCTCCGCAGACCTTCGCCAGGAGCCTATTAGCGCAGTCACAACAATATGCGGGCTTTAGCCTCTTGGTTGGCGATTTAGATAACTTAGTCTACTTATCCAATCGAGCAGATATGCCATGCTTAACGTTATCGCCTGGGTTATATGGCCTGAGCAACCATCTGATCAACTCGCCTTGGCCAAAAGTGGAGAAAGGCAAAAAGCTACTGGCAAGACAATTACGCTCGCCTAACCACCGACAACTGCAACAACTATTGCAAGACGAATGGCGGCCTGACGATAAAAGACTGCCTAATACTCACATCGATATTGAACTAGAACGTATGCTTAGCCCCATTTTCATTCGCAGCGAGCATTATGGTACACGCGCCTGTACGTCGCTAATATATTCAGATGATGGCCATATCAGTTTTTCAGAATTAACCGTAGAAAAAGGACAACCACTGCCCGCTGCCCTACAATTTGACATTACCATTGCGCCCAAACTAGACGGCTAGTCTAGCCAATAACTAAACCTAAACACGAAAAATCGTCGCTTATGCAGACTCCGTCAATCACCTAATTAAACCGCCGCAGGGCGAAACACTCGAGAAATACCCTCTTGCTCAAGTAGCAATTCAATGTGACTCATAATCACATGGGCATCGTCCATCTGCATAACCTCGGCGAGAACCTGTTTCGACTTATCTAAGGTAATCTTGCGGATAACTGATTTGACTTTGGGTAAATTCGTTGCACTCATAGACAATATGTCAAAACCCATGGCCATTAACAATAGCGCAGCGCCAGGATCTCCTGCCAACTCTCCACATATGCTGACTGGCTTACCCACCTCATGAGCAGCATCCACCACTTTCTGTAAAGCTTGTAAAACCGCTGGATGGAACGAATGATATAGATCGGCAACACGAGAATTATTGCGATCAACTGCTAGCAAATACTGTGTCAAGTCATTACTACCCACCGACAAAAAATCAACGCGTTGAGCAATACTCTTTGCTTGATAAACAGCAGCAGGCACTTCAATCATTACACCCAATGGCGGCAAATTAACATTAAATCCCTCTTCTTCAATCTCAGTATGAGCACGATGAATCAAATATAACGCGCTTTCTAACTCAGACATATTACAAACCATCGGTAACATAATGCGCAAGTTATCTAAACCTTCACTCGCCTTTAGCATCGCTCTTACCTGAACGAGAAATATTTCCGGATGATCTAAAGTCACTCTTATGCCGCGCCACCCAAGAAACGGATTGTCTTCTTCAATAGGGAAGTAAGGCAGTGACTTGTCACCCCCTACATCCAAGGTACGCATGGTCACCACCATCGGCGCAAACGCTTCTAACTGTTCACGATAGATAATACGTTGCTCTTCTTCGCTAGGAAAACGTTCTCGCAATAAAAAAGGGATCTCAGTGCGGAATAAACCCACACCCTCAGCGCCTCGATCAAGAGACCGGAAGACATCAGCCATTAAACCAGTATTTACCCACAGTGCGACATTATGATTGTCTGGCGTAACACAAGGTTTATCGGTTAGCGCATCTAAGCCTTCAATCAGCTGTTTATCTTCATGATAAATACGCTGATAGTGTTTGAGCCTTTCAGCAGAAGGGGCTGAGTATACAACGCCATTGTAACCATCAATAACTACATTTAGCTTGCCCATTTGTTTGTAAGGCAAGTCCACAGCCCCCATAACCGTAGGAATGTCCATCGCACGCGCTAAAATAGCGACATGAGAATTACTCGACCCTTGTACGGAGATAATACCTACGAGTTTATCTTTAGGTACCTCACCTAACATAGAGGCTGTTAGCTCTTCACCAACCAAGATGGTATTGTCAGGGTAGTCTAGTTCACTACATTCTGACTCTTGCAAATATGCCAACACCCTGAGCCCAAGATCTTTAACATCGGCTGCGCGCTCACGCAAGTACTCGTCATCCATCATACTAAAGGTTTCAACATGGGAGAGTATGACCTCACTGAGGGCACCTTGTGCATTAACGCCTTTTTTTATTAAAGTTTCGACTTCACCGCCTATAGCACCGTCATCTAACATGCGTAGATATACGTCAAATAGCGCACGCTCTTCTTGATTCAAATGGGACGCAAGTTTTTTGCCTAAACTCTCAATATCCTCGCGCACGGCCTGAATACAGGAACGAAAAAACTTTAGTTCTTCAACAATATCATCGCAAGGCTGATTGGGTACTACGCTCAAATCGGCCTTGGGTGACATAACAACAACATCGCCAATGGCAATCCCCTGACATCCCACTACTCCCTTAAATACCATTTCACGTTTGCGCGCTTCTACGTCCATTGAATCCAAGCCGCCGGTAGCTTCAGCATGGGCAATTACCCCAGCGAGCTGAGCAGACATAGTTACCAAAAATGCCTCTTCGCCCTCATCGAACTTACGTTGTTCTTTTTGTTGAACAATCAAAACGCCTAATACTTTGCGCTGATGAATAATGGGTACACCAAGAAAGGAATTAAATCGCTCTTCGCCGGTCAGCGGAAAGTAAACAAAGCGAGGATGGTTTTGTGCGTCTTCAAGATTGATCGGCTCTTCGCGGCTTGCGACTAGCCCCACTAATCCTTCAGATAATGAGAGGCTGACCTTCTTGATAGCATCTTGTTTTAGCCCTTCTGTGGCCATAAACACATAACGTTCGGTTAACGGATCCAGCAGATAAACGGAACACACGTCAGTATTCATTGCCTCACGTACACGTTTAACAATGATACCCAAGGCCCCATTAAGATCCTTGGCGCTATTAACCTCCTGTACTATGCTCCTCAGGGAGTTAAGCATCTTCATTCACAACCGTTCGTTATCTTTAGTTTTTGGCCAATTTATTTGTGTCAACCACCTGCCGCTATCACTTGTCATTATTATAAGTATAAGCGTTAATTTCTTACTCATTTGCTTATAGTACAAACAATAATACTACATCTCATTAAAGGTAGTGACTAAGAGTAATAAATAATAGTTACTTGATATTAACAAACTTCTGTATTTCTAACGACAGCTCTTTCATGGCTCTGCGGTAAACTTCACGCTTAAACGACACCACCTGACCGAGAGGATACCAGTAACTCACCCAGCGCCAATAATCAAATTCGGGTTCAGGTGAGCTATCAAACCTAACCGCTTGATCAGATGCCAACATACGGAGTAAAAACCACTTTTGTTTCTGTCCTACACAAACCGGATCCGTGTCTTTGCGCACCAAACGCTTAGGCAAGCGATAGCGCAACCATCCTCTAGTACACCCCATTAACTGAACATGAGATTCATCCAATCCTACTTCTTCATAGAGTTCGCGATAAAGGGCTTCTTCAGGTGTTTCTTTTTCCCTAATACCGCCTTGCGGAAACTGCCAAGCATCTTGCCCGATACGTTTTGCCCACAGGACTTGGCCATCATTATTGGCTAACATAATGCCTACATTGGGACGAAAACCATCTGAATCGATCACTACTCGCTACCTCTAGCTGAGCCCAGATTTTTAGGCATTGACCCGCCGCTTATACCCGCCATTGTTCCACAAATCCGGCATTTGCAGCAAATTATCCATGAAGACGCATAAATAACCATTGAGTCAACGCTAATCAGTCTATATCCTTAACCGGCTCAACGTCTTAGTTTACAAAGGAAGTAGTATGAGCCTTGCGATTTTTGACCTGGATAATACGCTCATTGCGGGCGACAGCGACCATGCATGGGGCGAATTTTTAATCCAAAATCAAATTGTTGATCCTGTTACCTACCGCCAGTCTAATGATCTTTTTTTCAAGCAATACCAAGACGGTAGTCTAAATATAGACGAATACCTGGAGTTTGCCTTAAAGCCACTAGCAAACAAGCCTATAAGCACACTGAAAACCTGGCACGCACAATTTATGGCAGATTACGTTGAGCCAATGCGGTTACCCTTGGCTGATAAATTACTGCGCGATCATCGCCAGGCAGGGGATTACCTCCTGATCATTACCGCAACGAATTTGTTTATTACCGAGCCGATCGCCGAACTTCTCGGCGTTGATGAAATCCTTGCAACCAATCTAGAAATAAAAAACGGCGTTTATACCGGCAAATCTGACGGCACACCTTGCTTTCAAAACGGCAAAGTATCCCGTCTTCGGGCATGGCTAAAGGACTCACATTTGGACTTGGCTGGGAGTTACTTTTATAGTGACTCGATTAACGATTTACCCTTACTAGAGTTGGTCGATAATCCATTCGCCGTTGACCCCGATGAAAAATTGGCTGAGCATGCCAAAATACACAACTGGCCTATCATGTCGTTGCGACACAAATCTACCTAGTCTCGAATAACTGGTAGCACATAAAACAAATATCAAAGTTGCAGGCTACGTACAAACAACGACTTTAGGTAGTCAGTTTCGGGTATTGCAGGATGCACTGGATGATCTGGCCCCTGGCCATACTGTTCAATGATCTGGGTAAAGCGGCCGATATGTCGGCCGGCACCACGCACAATATCTACTAGGGACTGTCGTGGCAAATGCATCGAACAAGATGCACTAATCAGTAGACCTTCTTTCGCCAATAGACGGATGGCAAGCTCGTTCATGTTACGATAGGCGCGTTCCCCAGCATTCACATCTTTACGACGTTTTATAAATGCTGGCGGATCTAATATCACGATATCAAATTTTTCCTTTGCCGCGATAAGCCCATTCATTTGATCAACGGCGTTGCCTTTTAAATTGACATGTTTGTCTTTAAACTGGTTGAGTTGGATGTTGTCATCTAACGTTGCTAACGCTAGCTCAGACGAATCAATATTTACTAGTTGACTGGCGCCAGCTTTAAGTGCCTGTATGCCCCATCCTCCGATATAGCTAAACACATCCAAGACCCGCTGCCCTTGAGCATAGCGCTGCATCTTATGTCGTGCGAGACGATGGTCGTAAAACCAACCTGTTTTTTGCCCTTCATGCAATGGAGCCCAAAATAAAGTGTTATTTTCTTGCAGTGTTATCCTTTCAGGAACTACGCCATAGCCAACTTCAACATAGCGAGTTAATCCCTCCATCTCCCGCACCGCTGACGTATTCTTGATTAGTACACCACGGGGTCGGATAACTTTGACTAAAGCATCCATGATATCCGAGCGCAACAATTCCATACCCGCTGTTGTTATTTGTACCACGCAGATATCATCAAAGCGATCTACGATAAGGCCCGGCAATAAATCACTGTCACCATAAACCAAACGATAGTAAGGCTTGTCGAAACATGTTTGCCGCAATTTTAGCGCAATGTTAAGGCGATGAACCAACAGGGATTTATTTAATAATATGCGGGCATCATGACTGACAAGACGTCCACATATCAGTGTATTAGGATTGATGATGGCAACCCCCAAAGCCTTACCCTGGTGGTTCATTACTACAGCTTGCTGGCCCGGCTGAAACGATGCTAAGGGTGAGCGCTGTGTATCGACTTCATTACTGTACAGCCAAAGATGGCCCATTCGTAGGCGACGGTCTGCTCTAGCGTGCAACCAAATGGGGGCTAACGACATTTTTTATCCCTACATGATGACCGATATGATTATATGTTTCATCCACCAAGATAAACCAACTAGCTCAGTTACATTACGTGACTTGATATTTCTTAGGCTATTAGACAAATGGAGGATCGCAAATTTTTTAGATGACTGACAGCGATTAATGCCTCAGTTGTTATTAAAACGCCGCTGTTGTAATAAGATAAATCTAGAGAGCCGCTAACTAACTAGAAACATATCCCTTACTACTCAACCGTTTCGTAACACGCAACACGCTAACAATAAAAAGCCGCAAATTAATTTGCGGCTTTTTATTGTTAGCGCTCGCATTCACACCGATATGCTACGTCAATCCTCGTCCGCTTCACACTGCTGAGCATAATCCTCTGCACTCAAAAGATCGTCCAGCTCAGATAAATCAGACGCCTTGACTTTAAAGAACCAGCCATCAGTATACGGTTCTCGATTAATAATTTCCGGCTCGTCCTCAAGTACTTCATTAACTTCAATGACTTCACCGGAGACAGGCGAAAAAATATCAGACGCTGCCTTTACCGATTCAACTACACCCGCTTCTTCATTTGCAGTGACAGTTGCACCAACCTCTGGCGTCTCGACATAAACAACGTCACCAAGCGCCTGCTGAGCATGGTCTGTAATGCCAACAGTTACCACATCAGCCTCCAAACGAGCCCACTCATGGGATGGCATATATTTAAATTCTTTCGGTGTTTGGCTCATCAATCTTCTCCAAGCTAACTAAAACCCACCCTGCCAACATATGTGCCTAACGGCGATCTAATTTCTCAACAGGTGCAACACAAAAAATTTGTCCAATATTGTTTTATTCAATACTGTAAAACGTCAATGACTGACAAAGCGACATATTACAACATAGACAGCGTATGGTACGTCGTGCTGAGATTGTAACCGCTAAGGTTGCCTAAAAACAATTTTTTGGCAATCTTTTATCTGCCAAATTCCTTTAAAAAACGCCGTAGGGGCTATTCTGGTAATTGATCATTCTGACTACAACACCTTACTGGCACTTGCTGATCAGCTTGTATTTAGATAAAAATCAGGCAAAAAACGCTGATTAAAGAATAAATAATAGTCCCGTTCGACTACGTACCCATTGCTTGCTTGATAAGTTGCCGTTTCACACTAGTCAGGTTATCTAGTTGACGCATACCCTCATTCCGAAGCCAGCGGATCGGCAATTCAGTCTGCTCAAATAAGCGTTTAAAGCCTTCCATGACACCCATTGCCGTCATATTCTTAGCCATGCGTCGGCGTTGATAACGCCGCAAAATAGACTGATGCGCCAACGGGATACTACGCTGCAACGCCCGTTCTATTTCCTCTGCTAGTACTTTCGCATCTGCAAAACCGAGATTAACACCTTGACCAGCTAACGGATGAATGGTGTGAGCGGCATCGCCAACTAAAACCAAGCCCGGTCGGAAATAGCTTTTCGCATAACGTTGACGCAAGGGAAAGGTAAATCTTTTGGCAACCTGTTCCACACGTCCTAAACGATGCTCGAATGCAGCCGCTAACGATAACATAAAACCATCGTCATCCAGACGCATTAGATTTTCTGCATACTGAGTCTGGGCAGACCAAACAATTGAGCTATAGTGAGAGTGAGTACGATTATCACAATCATTCGCCTCTATTAATGGCAAAAAGGCCAGGGGGCCTTCTGGCAGAAATCGCTGCCAGGCAGTGAACCGATGAGGCAACTCTGTCTTTACCGTAGTGACAATAGCGTTGTGGTTATAGTCCCATTCACGCATTGAAAAACCAGCTAACTGGCGTGTCGCAGATAAAGCACCATCAGCCGCCACAACTAATCGCCCCAACAACCGCTGCCCATCATTAAGAATAATGCCATTACACGAATCAGCAGTAAAAACGTCCTCAGCAATATTTAGCTCAACATCAACAACTTTATGGGATGACAAAACAGACATATTGTCTAACCCCGATAGGGTTTTCCGCAATGCACAAGCGATAACAGAATTCTCAACAATATGCCCTAAACAAGGGCGCCCGACTTCATTGGCATCAAAGCTAATTGAGCCCGTGCCTTCGGCATCCCATACCGACATATAATCGTAAGGACACACCCTCATCCCGTGAACAGCCGGCCAGGCACCAATCGCTTGCAACAGCGATTGCGAGGCAGAATTTAATGCGCTAACCCTGGCATCAAATTCAGTTCCACAATATATCGGCTCTGCCACCTTAAGATCTAGCGCTTGCGCTTCAACAATTGCAATGCGCATCGACTTGGTTTGCTCTATCTTAGATAGTAAGCACGCCAGCGTCATGCCAACCATGCCACCACCAATAATGATGATATCATATTCTTTGCTATTTGCTGATGTAGTATGTTGTGCCATTATCTTTACTGATTCCACTAGTTTTTTTACAGACCTGTTATATGGTCTTACAGTTTAGTTATTTATCTAACCTTACCATTGCGATCATATGGTAGCGTGCATACCCATTGCATAGCGAACAAATACAGGCTTTATGCCAGGCAATAAATCAAGTGCAATTAAGCCCAAGTTTCTACCTAGTGTTAATATTTTATTATTATTGGAAAATAGTTTTACAACCTTATCGCTAAATTCTAGCACTCGCTGCTGATCAACTTTCTGTTGATTTATATAACGTCTGAGCACCGTCAGCGAACCTAACGGCTCATTATTTTTTGCCGCATTAGCTAAAACACATGACAACCAGTGCACATCCCGCATTGCCAAATTGTAACCTTGGCCCGCCACCGGATGTAGAGAGTGGGCAGCATTACCCATAACCACTAGCCCTGACCGAACTTGTTCTGTTGCTGCAACTAAACTCAGCGGGTAGTTAAAACGCTTACCAACACAGGTAAACTCACCCAAACGATTGCCAAAACGCTGTTGTAGCCGCTGCAAAAAACTATCATCATCCAAATCTAGTACCTCTTTTACACAACCACTTGGCAAGGTCCAGACTAATGCGCTTCGGTAAAGACTTCGGCCAACGTTATCTCCTGGATTGAATTCAGCTAATGGCAACAACGCCATTGGCCCCGTATCAGTAAAACGTTCGTAGGCCACATGATTATTTGGCAGCGAAGTGGAAACGTTGGCAATAATTGCGTGCTGGTGGTAGCTCCGCTCATCAGTACTGATGCCAAGCTGATTGCGTAACGGAGAATCTGCGCCATCACAAATCACCACTAATTGGGCATCAAATGTGGCATTTATAGCTTCTCCGCTAACAACTACCTGAGTCGAATCAGCTAACTTCGTAAGCTTTTTAACAACCGCAGGGCTATACCACTGAATATTGTCAGCGGCCGCTATGGCTTGTAACAGTATTGGGCCAATACACTGATTTTCTACGACATAACCTAGTGCATCTAAACCTTCTTCATCTTTACTTATTTGAGCGTTACCGAGGTGATTCTTATCGGAAATATGTACGGTATGGATAGGATTTGCATAACGGGCCAATTGGGGCCAAATCCCTATCTGTTCATAAATCTGTCGCGTACCATAGGATAATGCCGTACCACGCGTGTCGTAACTGGTATGACGAGCCGCATTCAGCTCAATATCGCTGCGCGGAGGCGGTACCGGCTGAGCTTCTAGTACAACAATATGCAAGTCAGCACAGTGATAAGCCAAACTGCAAGCCAGACTTGCGCCAACGAGACCACCACCAACAATGACAATGTCAGCTGACAACTGTTCATTTGTGGAGAAAGCATTTCGATCAAGCATGGTTAATCAAGTCTTTGTGGTTGTAATCTTAACGTCGAGATCTTGGTGCAATGTTAGCGTTGCAATACTGATGTTCTGCAGTAAACGGCAACACGATATAAGTAAGTTGATGACGAGTTGGCTCAGACAGATTTACAAGTCGTCAACCAGCCATTAGGCGTTCAATCTCATCAATGTGTTTTGGTACATCGGCGGTCATTACTTCATTGCCATTCTTTGTCACCAAAACATCATCTTCAATACGCACGCCAATACCACGCCACTTAGCTTCTACCGTTTCATCATCTGGTGAAATATAAATTCCCGGCTCGACGGTAAGCACCATGCCGGGCTCCAGTAGACGCCACTCACCATCCACCTTGTAGTCACCAACATCGTGCACGTCCATACCCAACCAATGTCCGGCGCGGTGCATATAGTATGCCTTATAAACCTCCTTCTCAATCAGCTCATCAACATCACCTTCGAGTAAACCAAGCTCTACTAAACCCGCAGTAATTATATCAATCACTACCTCATTGGCTCGATTCCAATGTTCACCGGGCTTAACAGTGGCAATAGAAGCCAGTTGAGCCTTTAACACCAAGTTATAAATGGCCGCTTGCTCTGGCGAGAATTTACCATTAACGGGGAATGTCCTGGTAATATCTGCTGCGTAATATTCTAGCTCACAACCCGCATCAATCAGTACTAGATCACCGTCCTTCATTACATCCCGGTTAGCAGTGTAATGTAGAATACAAGCATTGCTACCCGAACCAACAATGGATAAATAGGCTTCCCAACGGCACCCAGACTTCATAAAATGATTTACAATTTCTGCTTCTAACTCATACTCTTTCATTCCGGGCTGACAAATAGTCATTGCTTTTTTATGCGCTTCAGCAGATATCTGTCCGGCTTCACGCATTACCCTGACTTCAGCCGCACTTTTATATAAACGCATGTCATGCAAAAAATGATTGAGATCAACAAACTCACCCGGGGGTGTCGCACCAGACCGTGTTTTCGCCCGAATAGTATTGAGCCAGGCCATAACCTGCCGATCAAACTCTGGGTCACGTCCCATCGAATAGTAGACCCGGTCTGTTCCCTCTATCAGGCCCGGTAAAATCTCGTCTAGATCGCCTATAGGGAAAGCATCATCTGCACTATATTGCTCTACAAATGCCTCTGGCCCGACGCGATAGCCAGTCCACTGCTCTTTTTCTCGATCTTTTTCTTGGCAAAACATAACATACTCGCCATGCTCCCTACCCGGCATCAACACCAGCACAGCGCGCGCTTCATCAAAGCCCGACAAATAATAAAAATCGCTATCTTGTCGATAGTAATATTCGACATCTCTGTTGCGAATACGCTCTATTGCAGCGGGAACGATAGCAATACTATTACTTCCCATAAGATCCATCAGCCGCTTACGACGCGCAGCAAATTCCTGCTTGGTTACTCTCATGATAATCACTCAATAAAAACTATTTACATCTTTTACAAGTATTCTACGCCTAGTGGACCACTGCCTGGACCGCTAGAGGCAGAGACATATAACATCGGCGCTAGTGAATCTGACCTGTTTCTCCGCCCGAACTGTTTGACGCATGACGAGACTTCTCAATCATCAAAACAAATATGTTTAACACGACAATACGGACATATTCAGTTAACGACACAAAACTCTTTTCATTTTCTTCAGAATCTGCTTCATCCGGCCTAACTTGAGAAATGGCCGCAATATCCTTTAACGCACCGGCGAGCTCTTCGCCCAGCATATCTCGATTAACGCCCGCCATACCAAAACCGACGAGAAAGCCCTGACACCAACGCCCTAGTGCAACCGCTCTAACTGCAACAGGTTCTTTATCATCACTAGGTAGCAATAAGCAGAAACCCAGATCAGGGTCTTTTAAAGCTACTTCAAGCTGACGATAAAGCGCAATTAATTCACGTCGTGCTACAGCGGGACAAAAACTGTCGTCAATATCCATGAACTCAGCAGACGTTTTCAGCCAGGCCTCATCTGAGTTAACTTTAGCTGCAGCAATTTGTCCAGCGGCCATGCCGTGCAGCTCTTCAGCTGTGCAATTAGCATCCAGCTCTTCCACTAAGTCGACTACATCGTCATAGATTATTGCTGCCGGGTCATGATTAGCTGATTTCATTTGACGAATATAACTCCCCTAGCCGATTTAACAAAGGACCATACTAAAACACATCGCTAGCAGAGTCACACAAGTAATTGACCCGCGACTATTAGGATGACTAGACTATATTAGCATTTGCAAAAGCTAAGTAGGTTAACCGGCGTTACTGCAATCTCATTTCAGCTGTGGTAGGTGTTAGGATGTAGTACCTCGGTTTAGTTAACTAGTAGCGTGGTTTAATATTAGTGTTGCGGTTAATATTGCGCTGAGATCTCGACGTTAAATCATTTGAGTAACATTTGAGTAAAAAGTGCCAAGGGATAATGAGCAGCTATAATGAGTAACCAAACAATAAAATTATTAGAACAAAAAATAAACGATCTAATTCTATTATGCAAACACATGGATGAAGAAAACAAATCGCTTAAAGATGCGCAAGCCCAATGGACAGCAGAAAAGCAGCAACTTATTAGCAAAAATGAATCTGCTAAAAAACGCATTACTGACATGATTAATCAACTGAAAACACTAGAAAGCCCGTCTTAATGAAATTGCTCATTGTTGATGTTAAGTTAGTTACTTGCAAATGGTATTAATTTGACTCATCAAATACCTATTATTGTTATTGTGTATTGTGGGCCAGTCACTAAAACCACCGTCGCCCAACGGTATCATTAAGTACTAGTCATCGATTACCAAAGTACTAGGAAATTGTTAATCCGCATTTATTTAAGGTAAATAAATTAAGCGTAACAAAAAGGAAACACCGTGAGCACAATGAATAAAACGGTCAGTGTTAGCATACTAGATAAGGATTACCAGGTGAGCTGTCCGCCTGAGGAGGAAAAGGACTTACATCAGTCAGCTTTGTTGTTAGATCAAAAAATGCGCCAAATTCGAGAAACCGGTAATGTCATTGGCACTGAGCGTATAGCCGTTATGGCAGCTTTAAATTTGGCCAATGAATTGCTAGCCAAACAAGATCTATTTGCCAATGAGCAAGAAACTAAGATCCATGGCCTTTGCGATAAAATCGATCAGGTTCTCGTTAAATACAGTCAAATAGAGCTCTGACCTCAGAATAGTTCAAAAAAAGTATTGACTTTGTTTTATATCTGTTATCTTTTCGCCAATAAATTTTTTTTTCTAACAATGCAAAAGTTGCGATATACTTAAATTCAACGCTCACCTGAGGAGTTTGCCAGTCAGCAAATCCTCGAGCCGATATCCATAATTTTGGAGGTTCCTCGGGTTGTCAGTGTGCAGGTCCGCAAGACGGAAAGCCTAAAACATCACAGGAACCACCCCCTTGAACCGTCGGGTTCAAGGCTTTGTCTGACAGCGGCACCTTGGGTAGCGTTTTTACTTCTTCAATTACCACGTGTTAGCACTTCATGCTACGCGTTGGTAGCTCGCTGTTATGTCCATTGCTCGTTGTAAGTTATTGTTCCATAATTGCAACGCTACGGCCCAGGAGTATTGTCACCCGTTTGCAGAGCTCTTGTCGCCAACAAAATCACCTAGTCTCGTATGCAAGATAAAAATACAATACGCGCTCAAATCCGCCGAACGCGCCGTAACCTCACCAAGCACCAGCAAAAAAAAGCAGCTTTCAGGCTCACCAATGTATTAAAAACTCAACCACTTTTTCTATACAGTAGGCGTATCGCATTCTACTTGCCAAACGATGGCGAGATCGATCCTGGCATACTCATCGCCATAGCCTTGCGGCAATATAAGCGTTGCTATTTACCGGTATTAATGGGCTTTCCAAAAACAAAAATGGCTTTTGTCGAGTATCAGAAAGGTAAGGCGTTAAAAAAAAACCGCTTTGGTATCTTGGAGCCAGCAATAAAAAAACCATGTCTCAACCCACGCTGGCAGTTGGATTTAGCGTTAATGCCACTGGTCGCCTTTGATATTCAAGGCCATAGGTTAGGTATGGGTGGCGGTTTTTATGATAGGGCATTTGCCTTCAAAAAAAATTCCAATACCCGCCCAATACTGATAGGTGTCGCCCACAGTTGCCAAGAAGTTAAGTCACTACATTCAAACCAATGGGATGTACATTTAGATGCGATTGCGACCGACAACACCTTTCGGCTTATACGATAAGACACTGTCAACAGTAGTTTTATAATTAGAACGAATAAACACTTGTCGACGAGTGCAGCAAATATGGCCGTAGTACCAGTATTGCGCTAACTTCTGCCACCAAAACTAACTGCCATACGCCCTAAGCGTGCGGGAAAAGCAGATCCAAAAAAGGCCTATCGCATTAAGGCATCTCTGAATAATGAGGAGATACTTCAGAGGCTCCTTAACTTAAAAATAGTTGGTAAGCACTATTTTCAGTTTCTTCCCAAAATCGATAGTTTAAGCTAGACATAAACTTTTCGACATCACAACGCTTATCTTTACCTAATTCAAGGCCAACCAATACGCGGCCAAAAGCAGCGCCGTGATTACGATAGTGAAACATCGATATACTCCAGCGCTGGCCGAGTTTATTCAAAAAATTAAGCAATGCACCGGGGTGCTCAGGGAATTCAAATCGATAGACAATTTCATTATCGACTGCTGGCGCCCGTCCACCTACCATATAGCGGATATGCAGTTTCGCCATCTCATTATCAGTCATATCCTCAACCGCATAGCCTTGATTACGCAGCGAATCGATCAGTTCAACCACTTCATCGTTGCCAAAGCTAATTTTAATACCAACAAATATTTGCGCCTTGTCTGCGTCATCATAACGATAATTAAACTCTGTGATACTCTTGCGCCCTAACACTTTACAAAAAGTTTTAAAGCTGCCCGCCTGCTCTGGAATCGTGACCGCCAATATAATCTCTCTTTTTTCACCGAGCTCAGCGCGCTCTGAAATATAGCGCAGCCGATCAAAGTTCGTGTTTGCCCCACTGTCGATTGCCACCAACGTATTATCTACTATTGCGTTTTCTTCCACATATTTTTTCAGCCCTGCTAATGCCAAAGCGCCAGCGGGCTCTGCGATAGAACGGGTATCATCGAAGATATCCTTTATGGCAGCACATATTTCATCACTCGACACCCGGACAATATCGTCGACGGAAGTTTTAATAATTTCGAAAGGCATTTTGCCCAGCAGTGCTACTGCAGCTCCATCGACAAAGATCCCTACATCTTCTAGTTTAACAGGTTGTCCAGCCTGCAACGCGGCGTAACAGCAGGCGGCATCATCAGGTTCAACCCCAATAATTTTTATTTCTGGCCGCAAATACTTGGTGTAAGCAGAAACGCCGGCAATAAGACCTCCACCGCCAACCGGTACAAAGATGGCATCGATAGAACCAGTCGCCTGACGCAGAATTTCTAGGCCCACAGTCCCCTGCCCAGCAATAACATCAATATCGTCATAAGGATGAACAAAAACCAATCCTTGCTCTTTAACGAGCTGTTGGGCGTATTCGGCGGCAGCATCAAAATTGTCGCCATGTAGTAGCACTTCAGCACCATAATACTTTACGGCATCAACTTTAATACCTTGAGTAATGCCCGGCATAACAATCGTAGCCTTAATCCCCATCTTTTGCGCAACATAGGCAACCCCCTGGGCATGATTGCCGGCAGAGGCAGCAATAACGCCTTTACTCTTTTCACTCTCAGTGAGTTGCAACATTTTGGCGTAAGCACCACGTAGTTTAAATGAAAATACCGGTTGCAAGTCTTCGCGCTTAATCAAGATAGAATTGTTCAAACGGTGTGACAAAATCGGCGCTGTATCCAAGGGTGTTTCAACCACTAAATCATAGATCTGGGCCGCTAGTATTTTTTTTATGGTAGTATTGATCATAAATTATCTAAATCTTGTTGGACATCACTCAGTTGAGGAGCGTAAGATAACAACACTCAGTCCCTAGTAAAAGCTAAAATTTACTCACGGATAAATAAACGCCTGATCAGATGAGTCTAAAACGCTAGAAAAGCCCTAAATAATTAATCGATGCGTCCGCAGCGGTAGACCACGACAGAATTGGTAAATTTATGAATCAACAAGCATTAAAACAGGCCGTTGCCGACGCAGCGCTAGACTATGTTAAAGCCAAAATTGACGAAAAAAGCATCATAGGAATAGGCACAGGCTCTACCACCAATTGTTTTATTGATGCCCTCGCCGGTATAAAAGGTCAGGTCTACGGCACTGTGGCCAGCTCAACTGCAAGCGCAGAACGACTAAAAAGCCATGGTATTCCCGTTTATGACCTCAACACTGTCGATGAAGTTACCATCTACGTTGACGGCGCCGATCAATCGAACCATCAATTACACCTGATTAAAGGCGGTGGCGCTGCACTAACGCGAGAGAAGATCATTACCGCCGTCGCTAACGAATTTGTCTGCATTGCTGACGACAGCAAGCTCGTTGAGATCTTGGGTGAATTCCCACTACCTGTTGAAGTTATCCCGATGGCTAGAAGCCATGTAGCTCGCCAGTTGGTTAAGTTAGGTGGCGACCCGGTTTATCGAGAAGGCGTGGTGACCGATAACGGTAATATTATCCTTGATATATTTAATTTTCAAATTGACGACCCTATCACGACAGAAAATCAAATTAATCAGATTGTTGGCGTAGTTTGCAATGGCCTCTTCGCAGCCAAACCGGCCGATCGCCTAATGCTGGGTACACCGAGCGGCGTCAAGACAATGACCGCTAAATAAGGCAATGCCGTTCTACTATCTGCCAAATGATTCATTACTTCAGTTAACGCCTGCGTAAATTATTCTACGCAAAGCGGCGGACGTATTAAGCCATCACCGATTTTTGCTGCCAACGCATCAAGCTGCGTACAGGGAATCTGGCTGTTCTTCGATTCATCGCCATCGAGATCAACCGTTTGCACATTTGGCAGAGCTAGCAGAGAGCTTATGTCGGTTAGATTATTAAAAGATAAGTCAATGTTCTGCAGGTTCACATTTTGCGAAACATCAATTGTGGATAAGCGGTTATAGCTAATATCTAACTCAGTCAACAGTGTATTATGGGAAAGATCAATGGTCGATAATTGGCTTTTAGTAATAAGCAATTCTGTCAATAAAGTATTATTAGACACGTCGATATTGGATAGTCGGCTATCATCAATCCGCAAAGAGATTAACTTCCTGTTATGGGAAAGATCAAGAGCCTCTAGGTTTGTAGAGATCAGATCTAGATTTTCTAATTGTGAATTTTTCGACAAGTCTAAACCTTTAATAAAAAATTGATACCAAATAGATAAACCCGTTAACTCTGTTAGCCGACTTACATCAGTACCTTGAAGGCCAGGTGAAAATAAATCAAGGCTTCTCAGCGAGGGCAATTCTTCTAATCCAGCCAATGACTTAATCCGCACACCACCGCGTATAAAAGTAATATCGGCAACCTCCGTCCAGCCTTCTCGTATAGCTATTAGCTGAATCAAAGCCGCTAAATTATTGTCCTCAATAGCAAGATCAAGAATCATATTATCAACGCAATACACCTGGAAGTCAGACTCACCACCACCAATACTACCAGGTGGCACCGGCACCCAGCCAAGCTGTTCTATAACACTTATATAGCTACCCAAACATGCTTGTTGGTCGGGTTGAGACAATACTTCAATATGACCGAAAAATGAGGCGGGACTAAGTCCTGATAAAACTACGTTTACACCAGGTCTAAAAAAAGAAGTGTCGACATTAATAGGAACATAGCCATCTTCGGTAACCGTGTATGTTCTACTATTAACCGGGTCGCTATGTTTAAATATTAGCTGTCCATTTAAACCGAAAACTTTTACGGTCATCTTCTGTATTGATTGCTCACAAGCTGATAGCAAAACTATTGAAACAACGGTTAATACTACTAAAAATTGTTTTAGCATGTCAGCTCTCCTCACTGAATAGCTAGCCAATATCGTCGTTAACTCAGCACACCCTAACCGAGCAACCCATAAAAAGCTACTCGATACAAAACGGCGGACGTATCAAACCACTACCAATTCTTGCCGCCAACGCATCAAGCTGCGCACAGGGAATCTGACTGTTCTTAATCTCATCGCCATCAAGATCGGCCATTTGCACATTGGGCAGAGCTAGCAGAGAGCTGATGTCCGTTAGGTTATTAAAAGATAAGTTAATGTTCTGTAGGTTCACATTCTGCGAAACATCAATTGTGGATAACTTATTATCGCGAAGATTTAATTCGGTCAGTAAAGTATTATTTGATATGTCGATATTAGGCAGCTGGTTATCGTCCATTTGCAAAGAGACCAACCTGCTATTATGGGAAAGATCAATAATATCTATGTTGGTAGAACTCAGGACAAGATTTTCCAACTTTGTAGTTCTCGATAAGTCTACAGGTTGAAGAAAGATTTGGTATGAAATAGATAAATCCGTTAACTCTGTTAACTCCGTTAACCGACTTATATCAGCGCCTTCAAGACCCGGTGAAAATAAATCAAGGCGTCTCAGCGAGGGCAATTCTTCCAACCCATCCAAAGACTTAATAGATAAAGTTCCGCGTATATAGGTAACATCTGAAGCCGCTGTCCAATTTTCTCGTGTTGCTATTAGCTGAATAAGCGCAGCTAAGTTATTGTCTGTTACAGCAAGATTAGGAATCATATCATCGACACAATATACGCCGTAATCAGACTCTACACTAAAATTAACAGGTAACTCTTCAGAAGCAAATATTTCAGATGGCTTAAAGTAGCTTCCCAAACATGACTGCTGATCAGGTTGAGATAATACTTCAATATAGCCAGAAAATGATAAAGGGCTAAGTCCTGGTAGACCTATAGTTTCATCGGGTCTAACAAAAGAGTCCGTATAATTGATAAGAATGGTAAAAATGCCATCTTCAGTCGCGGTGTGTGTTCCACTAGATCGAAAGCTATGTTTATATGTTAACTCCCCATTTAAACCAAGAACTTCTACCGTTACCTCCTGCCATGGTTGCTCACAAGCTGCCAGCAAGAGTGTTGAAACAATGGTTAATATCATTAAAAATCGTTTAGGCATTTCAGTTTTCCTCTTTAACTAATTGGCCAATATCTCTGTTAATTCGGTATATCCTAACCAAGTAATCTAACTAAAGTTATAACGAGTTCTTTATTTTTCGCTGAAAGGCATCCACTTAAACCATAGTGGTCTTAACTTAGGATTTTAGGACAATTTATTTATATCATCTTATGGGCATAGAGCGAGCGGATATTGTGTTGCGCACAATAATCGAGACCAGCATTATTAGGTAGGCGCGATAAAACCAAGAGGCTAAAATTTCCTCTTGGTTTCTTAAGTTACTATCATCTACAGAATTTACATATTTACATCAGACCGATTACATAAAAAGACATATTATGCAGCATCAGCAACAGATGTATTAGCACTGCCATTACTAATTGCAATTTTTTTCGGTTTCATTGCTTCAGGGATTTCCCGCACTAGCACAATATGGAGCAATCCGTTTTCGAGTTTGGCATCGGTCACATTAACGTGGTCAGCTAACTGAAAACTTCGCTCAAATTCTCTCGAAGCAATACCTTTATGTAAAAATTTGGTAGCATCATCTTTTGCTTTACGACCAACAACTATTAACTTACCTTGCTCACTGGTAATATCAATATCAGATTCAGCAAAACCTGCAACAGCCATTGTTATCCGGTAATTATTTTCTCCCAGCAATTCAATATTGTAAGGTGGGTAACTCGGCTTACTTTGTTCCACGCGTGCGGCATTGTCAAGCAAATCAGCCATTCGATCAAATCCAACAGCAGAACGGAAAAGGGGGCTAAAGTCTAAAGTTCTCATCATCATATCCTCATTTCATTAAGCGATAATTAAAATCCCTAAACAATCCATCGGATTATTCAATATGGGCTAGTGTCATGATCTGTTACCTTACTGTGAAGCGTATACAGTGACATGTTTTATATATGTTGACAGCGAGAGCAATTTTCAATGCCTGACAACTAAAATATATGACTGGATATTTATTTTTTTAAGGACTTGAAATATAAAAAATCATCCCCATAACAGTAAAAGTAGCGTTATTTCACTAGTGAAAACGCCAACGATAGGTTTGTAATGGTAACTCTATCTATTGCAAGACAAAGAGTTACAGGCAGGGAATACAAATCACAGAGAAGTTAGCAACACCAGCCAGAGATGACTATATTATTCTGGTTTTACACCGTAGTTGGTTCACCAATTCTACCTCAATGTTATCTCCCTGCCTTAGTGCACCAACCCCTTGTGGTGTACCGGTCAAAACGACGTCTCCAGGCAACAAGGTAAAAATAGTTGATATGTAACTTATCAGCTCTAATATAGGGAATAGCATTTGTATTGCCTTGCCAGCTTGTTTAACCACGCCATTAACTGCAAGCCTAATTTCCAACTGCGTCAAATCAATAGTATTATCATAGAGAACAAAATCCGACATCGGACAAGAGCCATCAAACGCCTTGGCAACTTCCCAGGGCTGTCCTTTTGCCTTTAGACTATCCTGCAAGTCCCGCAGCGTTAAGTCCAATGCAACACCTAAGCCAGCGATCGCAGCGTTCGCCTCGCTGGCATCGACGCAAGATATCTCTCGCCCAATTAACACAGCTATTTCAACTTCATGATGGCAAATTCCTTTGTCTTTTGGCAAAACAATGTCATGCTTAATATCAACTACAGCAGTAGTAGGCTTGATAAAAAGTATAGGTGTATCCGGAACCGGGTTGTTTAGCTCTTGCGCGTGACCAACATAGTTTCGCCCCACACAAACAACTTTACCGACATCATAACTCCCTCTCGAAGCGTCGAGCAGATTATGGCTTACTTTTCTACCAAGCACCTCAGATCTCCTTTTGTATTCAAAACCAGATGCTATTAATTAGCTATCAAAAATTTTACCTGGATTCATAATACCATTGGGGTCTAGTGATTTTTTGATATGCTGCATAATAGTTAGTTCCGCTGGCTCTATATAACGAGCCAAGTAACTCTTCTTCAACAAACCGACGCCATGCTCTGCTGATATACTACCACCATAACACCGCACTAAATCAAATACCCAATCATTTACCCGCTCGCAATGTTGATAAAACCCCCTTTCATCTAAAGAATCAGGCTTCAATATATTCAAATGCATATTGCCATCACCGATATGGCCAAACCATGCAATTTCAAAATCTGGATAGTGGGAAGTTACCAACTGTTCCAGCTCTACAACAAACTTGGGTATTTGGGAGGGCTTTACAGCGATATCATTTTTATAGGGGGTGTAATTGGCAATGGTTTCTGAAATATCTTCGCGCAAACGCCAAAGCATTTTCGCCTGCTGGAGAGAGCGACTAATCACGCCATCGATAATCCAGCTTTTTTTCATACACGTCTCAAAGCATTCTAGTGCTGCCGTCTCCGCTACTTCATTGTTTTTTTCAAACTCAATTAGTACATAATGATTAGCATGTTGCGAAAATGGCCGCGCCAGCTGCTTATGAAAGATAACCTTTTCTAGCGCTACACAAGAAAAATACTCAAATGCCGTCAATGTTAAACTATCTCGATAAATTTGAAACACTTGCATGACGGTAGAAAACTCTTCAATACCCAGCACCATAACGCCGAGATCTGGCGCTGCATCCGCTAGTGACAAAGTAACCTCAGTGATAATACCCAAGGTACCTTCTGAACCTATAAAGAGTTGCTTTAAATCATAACCAGCATTATTTTTTATTAAACCGCGACCAAGCCGTAGCACATCACCACCGCCTGTCACCACGGCCATACCCGCGACCCAATCTCGCGTCATACCATAGCGCAATACCTTAATCCCACCCGCATTGGTCGCTATATTACCGCCGATTTGGCTTGAACCCGAAGCAGCAAAATCGACGGGATACATCAATCCTTGTTGTTGTGCGGCAAATTGTATCTCTGCGGTAATCACCCCAGTCTGACAACAAAGCTGACGGTCGAAAGGTTCAAAACTCAAAATGTTATTCATTTTCTCTAACGAAACAACCACTTCATTTGATGTAGCCACAGCGCCAGCACTCAAACCCGTTCGGCCACCAGAGGGAACAAGTGCTATGCCATGCTGATTAGCAAGTAATATTATATCCCTGACTTGTTCGGTAGATGTAGGAAATACAATCGCTGCAGCCTTGGCTTGATAGCGAGTGCTCCAATCCTTGCCATAATGGTGACGCCCTTCACTACTGACGACAACGTTATTGTTGCCCACAATGCGTTGCAAAAGCAGAACAATATCTTTAGCAAGTAGGGTATCACCATTATCCATATGTAATAACCAGTAGCAGAGTTAAAACCAGCCCACTATTGCACTACCAAATCTTAACGTGTTATCAAGTTAATAATCTTAAATAGCAAAACCTTACATGACCCAGTCTATGAATACAAACGCTTACTATTATTAAAATACTATCAGGGTATGACTTAGGGGTGGTCTTCAATAATGGCGTAAATTCGGTTACGGATAACGTTGGATTCATTAACGAGTTGATGATACGCATTTGACAGAAAATGCACTCTAGCGGAGCGGAACTTACTCATGATCGCTGGCACATTGAATTTCCAATCCACGGTTTCATCCCGCTTGCCTTGAATAATAATGGGCGATAGGTCCGTAACGGGAAACTGGTCAAATTTGTCAACCCACTCTTTTAGTGCGCCCACCCACTGTACGGTTAAATGCCTAGGTTGCAAAAAGTCTTCTTCTCGCAAAAAGACCAAAAACTCTTCGCTATTGGAGTTATGGGTAAAGTTCCGTGCGACACGCTTCGTGAATAGCTTAGTGAGTTCATATACCCATCTTCCCGTACGCCAATTGAAGGGCTGAACCAGAGGCGCTAAAAAAATGAGTTTGCCAAAAGGGCTGCATTTTCTGTTGATCTTTTCCGTAAGAAGATAGTTCATGATAACTGCCGAGCCAGTGCTCTGTGACAAACAATGCCAAGGCTTGGGGAAATGATCACTCGCCAAGCCCACTAGCGTTTTAAATACTTCTGTATATTGGTCAAAACTTTGGATGCTGGCCCGCTCTCCACTAGAAAGCCCATGCCCCGGCAAATCAAAAGCAACAACTGAGTAACCCGACTTTAGGCAAAATTGAATAATATGTTGATATATGCCTACGTGATCATAGTATCCATGGACAATAAAATAAGTACCTTTTGCTTTCGCCTTAATAAAATAGTGGGCGGCAATAACGAAACCAGCACTATCGAATTTACCAAAGAAGTGATCTACATCGTCTAATGTCTCTTCAAAATTTATGTGAAAGAACCTGAAATATTCTTTTGCGCCATCACTCAGTTCTGTATTGCAATCCAATTTAGGATTAAAGTGGAGCGGTTGAAGCTGACTATGTAGACTTTCAAAATCCATAAAACAGCGCCTGTAACAATACTAATAAGTAAATATAATGTTTAACGCTAGACAATCAGCATATTATAACTAGGGCACCTCTGCCTAATGAGAAAATTCTTTAGCCAATGGCGCCTAAAGTTATGGACAGCAAATCGGTTAACCCTTAGCTATATTTTAGTTGATAATCGGACATTTTAAACATATGCCCCAGTAAAAAAGGGCATATAGAACACCCTTTTTTGAGACCCTAATTGACAGGCTTATTGTAGTTATTCAACTTACGTCATCTACATAAGTTTCTATTGCCACTTTACATCATCTTGATTTTTCAAGTAATGTTTTGCTACTAAGCGATCTTTGGATCAAGTTCGCCACTATCGTAATGTTCATACATAGCTTCCATTGAAATGGGACAAATTTTACTGGCTTGACCAGCCGTACCAAACGCTTCATAGCGATCGATACAAATTTGTTTCATTTCTTTAATGGTTTCCTTTAAGTATTTACGAGGGTCAAACTCCGAGGGATGCTTTGCCATAAACTGGCGAATGGCACCCGTTGATGCTAGACGCAAATCAGTATCAATATTCACTTTACGCACGCCATGCTTGATGCCTTCTTGAATTTCTTCTACCGGGACACCATAGGTTTCACCAATGTCTCCGCCATATTCGTTAATAATAGCTAGCCAATTTTGTGGTACCGATGAAGAGCCGTGCATTACTAAGTGAGTCGTAGGAATGCGGGCGTGAATGGCCTTAATGCGCTCTATCGCTAATACATCACCCGTAGGAGGACGAGTAAACTTATAAGCCCCATGGCTTGTACCTATTGCAATTGCCAAAGCATCAACATGAGTCTGTTTAACGAAGTCTGCCGCTTCTTCCGGGTCTGTCAGCAGTTGGTCGTGAGATAATTTACCAGCCGCGCCAATGCCATCCTCTTCGCCTGCCTCACCCGTTTCAAGCGAACCAAGACAACCTAACTCACCTTCTACAGAAACCCCGCATGAATGCGCCATATCGACCACCTGACGAGTGACAGCTACATTGTATTCATAGTCAGTCGGCGTTTTTCCGTCGGTACCTAAAGAACCATCCATCATCACGGAGGTGAATCCCAGTTGAATGGAACGCTGGCAAACCGCTGGGGAGGTACCATGATCTTGATGCATAACAACGGGAATCTGCGGAAATTCCTCCACTGCAGCCAAAATCATGTGGCGTAAAAAAGGGGCACCGGCATATTTGCGCGCACCTGCTGACGCTTGCATAATAACGGGGCTGTTAGTAGCCGCCGCGGCCTCCATAATGGCACGGGTTTGCTCAAGGTTATTGACGTTAAATGCCGGAACACCATAATTATGCTCAGCGGCATGGTCTAGCAATTGTCTCATACTTATCAGTGGCATTAATCTGTCCTCTAGGTTTATCGTTAACTTTAAGCGCCAATGCAACCGTCATTTACCGACAGTTTCTTTACATATTGTGTAAGTCAAGACTAACTACGCGCTCGCTGCTCTAAAATTTCTACTGCTGGCAAAACCTTACCCTCTACATACTCTAAAAAAGCGCCACCACCAGTGGAGATATAATTGATGTTATCAGTTATGTCATACTTGTCGATGGCTGCCAAGGTGTCACCACCACCGGCGAGAGAAAATCCATTACTAGCGGCAATCGCCTGGGATAAGGCTTTGGTCCCCGCACCAAACTGGTCATACTCAAATACACCGACAGGACCATTCCATATAATTGTTTTGGCATTATCAACTACTTTTGTCAGAGCTTCGGCAGATGCTGGTCCGATATCAAGAATTCTATCATCGATCGCTACATTTGCTACATCAACAATAGACGCCTGCGCGGTCTCGCTGAACTCTTTTGCCACGACTACGTCTGTCGGCAATGGAATATGTACTTTAGACATTAGCGCTTTAGCGTTACTTATAAGATCTGGCTCGCATAACGATTCACCAATCGGTTGTCCCGCCGCTGCTAAAAATGTATTTGCAATGCCCCCGCCAACAATAAGCTGGTCGACTTTTTCTGACAAGGTTTCAAGTACAGTCAGTTTGGTTGATACCTTTGAACCACCAACAATTGCTACCATAGGCCGTTCAGGATTAACCAGAGCTTTACCTAATGCTTCTAACTCATTCGCCAATAATGGCCCCGCACAAGCGATAGGCGCAAACTTCGCGACACCATGGGTAGATGCTTGCGCACGATGGGCTGTGCCAAATGCATCCATTACATACACATCGCACAATGCTGCCATCCTTTTTGCCAATTCATCATCATTCGCCTTCTCGCCGATGTTAAAGCGAACATTTTCTAGGAGTACTACCTCACCCTCGCCAACCTCAACACCGCTAAGCCAGTCTTGAACGAGCGGCACAGATATATCCAATAATTGACTGAGATAACACGCAACAGGCGCAAGGCTATAAGGCGCATTTTTTTCTTCCGTATCACCTTCCACTGGCCTGCCTAAATGTGACATTAGCATCACTTTGGCGCCAGCTGACAGTGCATGCCTGATTGTAGGCAACGAAGCCCTTATTCTTGCATCACTAGTCACTTCACCATTTTTAATAGGCACATTAAGATCTTCTCTGATTAACACACGTTTTCCTGTCAAATCCAGCTCTGTCATTAACTTCACAGACATTAAAAACTCTCCTTACTGCATTGCGATATATGAGTGCTTAATATAAAAAAGCGAAGCCTACCGACCAATAATCTACGCAACGGTTAAGACCGTAGACGCGACCACATTTTGGCGACATCAAGCATGCGGTTGGCATAGCCCCATTCGTTGTCAAACCACATTAAAACCTTAACTAAGCGTTGTCCCGCCACCTTGGTTTGGCTGGCATCAATAATTGACGAGCGCGAATCATGATTAAAATCACAAGAAGCCAATGGTTCTTCGGTGTACCCCATAATATTTTCCAATGACTGCGTCGCACTGCGCTGCAAAATCTGATTAACCTCTTCAATCGAGGTGTTTCGCCCTACAACCACCGACAAATCGATAGCCGACACATTAACCGTAGGAATACGTAAGGCTTGTGCTTCAAATCGCCCTGCCAGTTCCGGCATCAAGCGGTCAATTCCTTTAGCTAACTGAGTATCAACCGGAATAATAGACTGACTCGAACTACGCGTTTTACGCAAATCCGTATGATGATAGGCGTCAGTTACAGGTTGATCATTCATGGTTGAATGTAACGTGGTAATAACACCACGCTCTACACCAACCGTATTATGCAACGCTTCAATTACTGGCACCACTGAGTTAGTAGTGCAAGACGCTGCCGATAGTATTCTCGCCTCGTCACTTATAGTTTGCTCATTAAAACCATAAACAATGGTTTGGTCGACCTTTGGATCCGCTGGATGAGAAAATAGCACCCTACTCGCACCGCGCTCGATATGCTGTTGCGCTTGGGCACGAGTCGCTATGACGCCAGTACACTCAAATACAATATCAACATCAATGCTGCGCCAATCCAGATACGCTATATCCGGCTGATTAAGTAATGCAATTTCGTCATTCTGTATTCGCAAACCATGGTCAAACGTTTCCACCTCGCAGGGAAAACGACCGTGATTAGAGTCATACTTTGTTAAATATGATACTGTCGCTAAATCAGCGATCTCATTAATGGCAACTACTTGCAACTGCTCACGGTAACCACGCTCATAGAGTGCCCGCAATACGCAGCGACCAATACGACCGTAACCATTAATTGCAATTCGACAAACCATACCAGTACAACACTATGGCGAACTGGTCGACAAAAGCTGTTCCACTTTGCTAACAACTTTTTCTACCGTAAAACCAAAGTACTTAAATAACTCAGCTGCTGGTGCAGATTCACCAAAAGACGTCATACCGATAACGGCACCATGTAGACCAACGTATTTATACCAATAATCCCCAACTCCCGCTTCAACCGCAACACGCAAAGGTAATGTTGGTGGCAACACTTGAGCTTGGTATGACTTTTCCTGCTGCTCAAATACATCTGTGCTTGGCATTGATACGACACGCACTGGTTTACCTTTGTCGCCCAATACTTCCGCCGCGGCTAACGCCAAAGCCACTTCTGAACCCGTGGCAATGATAACAGCCAGCGGCTGGTCGGCGTCAGCCAGGACATAGCCACCACGGGCAATGCCATCCAACTGCTGCTGCGTACGCGCCTGATGTTCCAGTCCTTGGCGTGAAAATACCAACGAGGTGGGGCCGTCACGTCGTTCTAGGGCTGCTTTCCAGGCAACGGCTGACTCGACATCATCACAGGGGCGCCACATCGACATATTGGGTGTCATTCTCAATGTCGCCATCTGCTCGATCGGCTGATGAGTTGGCCCATCCTCACCTAAACCAATGGAGTCGTGGGTATACACAAAAATATTGCGCTGCTTCATGATTGCAGCCATACGCACGGCATTGCGCGCATAATCTGTAAACACTAAAAATGTCGCATTATAAGGAATAAAACCACCGTGCAAAGCTATCCCGTTGCAAATGGCGCTCATACCAAATTCACGCACACCAAAGTGCAGGTAGTTGCCGGCACTGGCTTCGGCAGTAATCGTTACTGATTGACTCCACCGAGTCAAATTCGACGGCGTTAAGTCTGCAGAGCCCCCGACGAGTTCAGGCAGCAATTGTCCATACCTATCAAGACAGTTTTGTGACGCCTTACGTGTTGCTACCTTGCTACCATTCTGCTGTAGCTCTGCAATATAAGCCTGCGCATCGCTGGCAAAACTGTCTGGCAAATCACCCGCCAGCCGGCGCTCAAGTTCCGCCGCTTCTGTCGGGTAGGCGTTGCTATAGGCAACAAATTGCTCTTGCCAACGCGCCTGTTTTTGGCTGCCACTAACACGCGCATCCCAGCTCTCATAAATATCCTCGGGCACCACAAACGGTTCGTAATTCCATGCCAATGCGCTTCGTGTTACCGCCACCTCATCAGCACCTAGCGGAGATCCGTGGGTCGCCGCACTGCCTTGTTTATTGGGAGCGCCCCAACCGATCAGCGTTTTACAACATATAAGCGTCGGCTTGTTTATTTCACCCCGCGCCGTATCAATAGCAGCTCGAATAGCGGCATCATCATGGCCATCAATATCAGACACCACTTGCCAGCCATAGGATTGAAAGCGCTTAGCTGTATCATCAGTAAACCAATCATCAACTCGTCCATCAATAGAGATGCCATTGTCATCATAAAAAACAATGAGCTTACCCAAACCCAGCGTCGCCGCCAATGAACATACCTCATGAGAAATGCCCTCCATCATGCAACCGTCACCCATAAATACATAGGTATAGTGGTCAATGATTTTGTGGCCGTCGCGATTGTACTGGGCTGCTAGCACTTTCTCCGCTATCGCCATCCCGACAGCATTAGCGACGCCTTGGCCCAATGGCCCTGTTGTGGTCTCAACTCCAGGGGTATAGCCGTATTCTGGATGGCCAGGCGTTTTGGAATGTAATTGGCGAAAGTTTTTCAGTTCTGATATGGGCAAATCATAGCCACTCAAGTGCAACAACGAATAGATCAGCATTGAACCATGGCCATTGGATAAGACAAAACGATCACGATTAGGCCATAGGGGATCAGCGGGGTTATGGCACATATAATCATTCCACAAGACCTCTGCAATATCCGCCATGCCCATGGGTGCACCGGGATGACCACTATTCGCCTGCTGTACGGCATCCATACTGAGTACACGGATTGCATTGGCTAATTCTCGACGGGTTGGCATAAATCAAGCTCCTGACCACTAGGTCCCAATTCGTACAGGACTGAAATTAAACGCTATTAGGTAGCAAATGAGGGGCTATTTTCGCTTAATAGAGTAGTTTCAGCAATCAACTTCCGTTGCTATATGGCTGTTGATGGCAATACATATAGCAGCATCTCATATCTGTAACGTTTGTATCCTACATTTGTATATTAGATAATCCTAATATAGATATATTGAAAAAAATCAATATATCTATATTGATTTTTTTTGATATAGGCGTGAAAGCTGATATACTAAATAGCATGACTATTTTTCAACCATATATAGCCATGCCCAATGACAGTAATATTGATAGTATTGATGCACCTCGTGTTGATAATACCAACAATACAACCAATGCCCTTGACCAGCGGCCCCTCGACCTCATTGGCGAGTCAGCGGCTTTTTTTAAAGCATGCTCTGATTCGCTCAGACTAGAGATTCTGCGTGTCTTAGCTCGTGATTCCTATAGCGTCTTGGAACTTTGCACTGTTCTTAACACCAAGCAATCTGCCACGAGTCATCATTTAAAAATTCTCGCTAATGCGGGCTTAGTTGCCAGCCGCAGAGAGGGCAATTCCATTTTTTATCACCGCGCACCTAAGTCGCAGATTGGTATTTTACAAGCATGTCAAGATTCCCTATTTGTCACACTTGACCAAACAGATATTAAACCTCAGACACAGCAATTCCTCACTCAAGTGCAAACGGTTAGGGCCAGCTCTTCGCAGCATTTTTTTACTGAAAATGCCTATAAATTTCGCGAACAACAGGACTTAATCGCTACTCAAGATCAGTATGCCGACAGCGTGTTAGATTTGCTCGATAATCGGTCGTTGGCAATTGATGATTCCGTATTAGAAATTGGCCCAGGTGAGGGTACCTTTTTAACAAACCTAGCAGATCGTTTTAAAACAGTTAGTGCCATTGATAACTCGCAAGAAATGCTTAATCGCGCCGCTACATTCGTTGAAGAAAACAAGCTCAACAATGTCAATCTTATCTACGGTGATACCAAGACAGCAAGGGCTCAAACAATCAAGGTAGATTGCGCAATCTGTAATATGGTTTTACATCACGTTCCCTCACCGGCTGAAATATTCACTGATGTCAGTCAGTTATTGAATGAAGGCGGCAGTTTTTTTGTTACCGATCTTTGCAGTCATGACCAGAGTTGGGTTAAACAGGCATGCGGCGATCTGTGGTTAGGTTTCGAGCCCTCAGACCTAACTCTTTGGGCGAAATCTGCTGGTTTTGATGAAGGCAAAAGTATTTATTTGGCGCTCCGAAATGGGTTTCGCATTCAGGTTCGGCAGTTCAACAAATTAAATCTCAACTAAATAATTAGGAAGAATATTATGAGCGAATATTCCTTATTTACCTCAGAATCGGTCTCTGAAGGCCATCCCGATAAAGTCGCAGACCAGGTTTCCGATGCTATTCTCGATGCTATTATCGGCAAAGACCCCAACTCTCGCGTTGCGGTAGAAACGTTGGTGAAAACAGGGATGGTTATTGTCGCCGGTGAAGTCAGAACCAATGCTTGGGTTGATATTGAGGATATTGCTCGAGGCGTGATAAAAAAAATCGGCTATAACAGCTCCGATATGGGCTTTGATTGGGAATCCTGCGCAGTGTTGAATGCCATTGGTAAACAATCCGCTGATATCGCTATGGGGGTTGATGAAGGCGACAATAAAGATTTAGGTGCTGGTGACCAAGGGCTCATGTTTGGTTATGCGTCGAATGATACCGATGTGTTGATGCCCGCCCCTATCACCTATGCCCATCGCCTGGTTAAACGCCAAGCTGAGGTACGAAATAACGGTAGCTTGCCTTGGCTGCGGCCAGATGCAAAAAGCCAAGTGACTTTCCGTTATGGCAAAGACGGCAGACCAGAAGCGGTTGACGCCGTGGTACTCTCTACACAACACAGTAATAGCATACAGCTTAATGAATTACGTCAAGCCGTTATGGACGAAATCATTAAACCTGTTTTACCTGCTGAATGGCTAAGCCAAGAGACTAAGTACTTTATCAACCCGACGGGCAACTTTGTCATTGGTGGCCCAGTGGGCGACTGCGGCTTAACCGGCCGTAAAATTATCGTCGATACTTATGGCGGCATGGCTCGCCATGGTGGCGGAGCCTTTTCTGGCAAAGATCCCTCTAAAGTTGATCGCTCTGCGGCTTACGCGGGCCGTTATGTAGCGAAAAATATTGTTGCCGCCGGTCTCGCTGATCGATGTGAAATTCAAGTCTCTTACGCTATTGGTGTCTCTGAACCAACCTCTATCAGCATCAATACATTTGGTACCGGTAAATTGAGCGATGACAAAATCGTTGAGCTCGTACGAGAACATTTTGATCTCCGCCCAGCAGGTCTTATCTCAATGTTAGATCTTAAACGTCCTATTTATCAAACCACAGCGGCTTATGGCCACTTCGGACGTACTGAAGACACCTTTAGCTGGGAAAAAACAGACAAAGCTGATGAACTCAAGTCTGCCCTATGACCCTACATCAGCTCTATTAAACCGTTAATTAATATAGGATTAACATCATGTCACAAGCAGAAACAGTCACTGAATTAAAAGAAGACTTTAAAGTCGCCGATATAACACTAGCCGATTGGGGGCGCCGAGAATTGCAAATCGCTGAAACAGAAATGCCGGCGCTGATGCGGTTGCGCGAGAAGTATCGCCAAGCCCAGCCATTGCAGGGAGCTAAAATTATTGGTTGTATTCATATGACGATCCAAACCGGCGTGTTAATTGAAACGCTGGCCGCATTGGGCGCTGAAGTTCGCTGGTCTTCATGTAATATCTTCTCAATCCAAGATCATGCCGCCGCCGCTATTGCCGCCAGCGGCGTGCCCGTATTTGCCTGGAAAGGTGAAACTGAAGAAGAATACGAATGGTGTATAGAGCAAACCATACTAAAAGATGGTAAGCCGTGGGATGCCAATATGCTATTAGATGATGGTGGTGATTTGACCCAAATGATGCATGACAAGTATCCTGAAATGCTTAACCATATCCATGGCGTGACCGAAGAAACCACGACCGGCGTTCACCGTTTAGTTGAAATGTTAGAAAAGGGCGAACTCAAAGTGCCCGCTATTAATGTTAATGATTCAGTCACCAAATCAAAAAACGACAACAAATACGGTTGTCGTCATAGCCTAAACGATGCCATTAAGCGTGCTACAGACCATTTGTTATCAGGCAAGCGAGCGCTGGTTATTGGCTACGGTGATGTGGGTAAAGGCTCATCACAATCGCTGCGCCAAGAAGGCATGATAGTAAAAGTAACGGAAGCAGATCCTATATGTGCCATGCAAGCCTGTATGGATGGGTTTGAGGTAGTGTCTCCTTTTATTGATGGCGTTAATACCGGAAAGCCAGAATCTATTAATACTGACCTGCTAGCCACAACTGATCTCGTTGTCACTACTACCGGTAACTATAATGTTTGTGACAAAAACATGTTATCTGCGCTAAAGAGCGGCGCCGTGGTGTGTAACATAGGTCACTTTGACAATGAGATTGATACTGCTTACATGCGTGAAAACTGGCAATGGGAAGAAATCAAACCCCAGGTACACAAGGTTTATCGCGATCAGGCAAGTAACGATCACCTCATTTTATTATCAGAAGGGCGCTTGGTTAATCTAGGCAACGCGACTGGCCACCCGTCACGCGTTATGGATGGTTCCTTTTCAAACCAGGTACTAGCACAAATTCACTTGTATGAGAAAAAGTTTGCCAACCAAACTACTGATAGCAAACCTAGCCACATCACTGTTGAGGTATTACCTAAACGTCTCGATGAAGAAGTGGCA
>JANQMK010000231.1 GCA_028280085.1 Pseudomonadales bacterium | reverse complement strand
CAACGGTAAAGAAGTCGACACCCCAGCCTGTGTTACCGGTAAGCTGGAAGACATCAGTACCCTGAATCAGCGTTAAAGTAGCACCCGTTTCGCTGAACGCTTGGAATACCACTTCGCCGCTTGGCAAGACCAAGAAGAACTCGATAAACTGGTTATTCGGTGTCAGGGCTTCAACGGTACCGCCAGCGAGGTCGGCTTGTACAGTAGAGCCAGTATCTTCGGTAGTATCGTCTTGGTTAGTCGTTTCTTCTTCGTTAGCAGAGCTGTCTTCTTCAGCCGCGTCTTCACTGTCATCGGCTGCTGGAGAATACTTGTAAATGCGTGGGCTTTCCCAACCGTGCTGTGAGATATAGTAACCGCCACAGTGGTCTTGAAAATGGCTGAAACCACCTTCACCGTTACCAGTTTCTGAACCTGGTCCTGGGTTGGGGTCATTTGGTTCACCGGCGGCGTTTTCGCCTTCGTTGAGGGCCAAACGCAATGTTGAGCTACCATCTGCGGCAACGTCAGGTAGTGGAATGTCAGCTTCTTCAATCATCGCCACACATTCTGGGCACTCCGCTGTTAATTCAGCTAATAGCTCTGGCATCTCTGTGAATAGCTCTTCAACACATTCTGGGCATTGCAAAGCTGCTTCTACCTGACAAGCTATATCATCTTCGCCGCAAGCTTCTAGGGCAGCCATGACTTCTGGGCTGTTTTCGAAGAACTTGTCGGTGTTATCTCCTTCATGTTCGCCTTGCTCATTGCAGTCTGGGCAATCCTCAAAGCCACCGTTGAAGTTATCATCGCCACCGTTGAAGTGATCTTCGAAGGTCTGGCACTCTGCTTGTTCTTCACGTTCGAAAGGTGTACCCATGAAGTAAACATTGCCATCGGCATCAAATTGTAAAGGTTTTTGATTACCACTGACTGTTCTCATGAAATCGTCATTGATACCTTGGACGAAGATGCCTTCTGCGGCACATTCGAAGGTATTATTTGACAGTGATACTACAAAAATGGCGCAGTTTTCATGAGCGATGTATTGGGTATAGTCGTTGCCATCCCAGTCGCTCCACCAACCCCAACCGTTGTCGAGTACCACATAGACTTTGTCACCGTCTGGTGATGTCGCTGTGTAGAGTACGCGAATTGGTAGCTCTGAATCGATAGCTAGCGCGGTGCTGCCATCTTCGAGTAGTTTTAATAGGTTGGTACCACCTGTGGCTTCTTCGTCACCGTCTTCCAACGTAGCGCGTTGGTTATATTTGACGTAACGAGATAGTTGCTTACCGGTTGATTGGGTAGCTCGGTCGGCGGCTAGACTCTTAGCACCGCCAGTGCCGACATTAGCTGTTTCCACGATTTGTGAAACAACGTCTGAGTTAGCGATTAACGCTACCGCATCTGAAAAATTGAATTCTACCTGTTCGGCGACCAAGGCAACCTCATCACCCGTATCGATACTACCTTCTACCTCGGTAATAGGGTTATTTACCTCAGATTCGGATTGATCATCTCCTGGCGTTTGGTCGATCGAATCGGTGATATCATCAATGACATCTCCTACCCCATCAATAATTTGAGAGACAGGATCATCACTGCCGCCTCCGCCTCCGCAGCCCGTAAGGGCTAAAATAATACTTAAAAACAGATATTTACTCATTTTTTCAGTCATGTTACTGCTACTCCGTACTTCATATATCAAAGTCAGTTTGTGTCTTGGCGGTTAGCGTGAGTATCAGTGTTCCGTCAGTAAGGTAAATCGGCGACCGAGGTCGCTACTGCTGCACTGGCTGGAACAAGCACTGATTGCCGGAGAGATTTCCGTTAAGCAGGCGTAACCTTATTCACGATGCCTGTTTTGAGTGTAGGGGAGTCAACCATAAGGGGAAATACGAATTTGGTATGTCAAATGCGTTTAGAGCTGTATTATTTATAATCAAATACTTTTTTGTTTATTAGGGCCTTTGTATATTACTATTTTATTTATGGGGCATTGAAGCAGTGAGGCTTAGTTGACTAATCAGCTGTCAATAATGACATTTTGATAATTGATAGAAGTGTGGTAAGGGAAGATACCGGTAAAAAAATGCGATATGTCACTAACTTTCGTCAATGGTAAGGCTTAAGTACAATAGTGGTTTCATTGTTTGGGTGAGATAATTTATCGATGAACCGGTTTACGCTGTATTCTTGTGACGATAGCGCGCAGCAGGCCTTACTGCTTGAAGAGAAAATAACGGAGTGTCAACAGCTTAATAGCTCGGTGAACTTTGCTGTCGAGCGGACATTTTGTTGTCATTGGCACTTTGATAACAGCCAGCTCCAGCTTGTGTTTATTTATTTTATTTCGATAGCTGACGGCAAACTGGTGCTTGAGTCTGCGATGACAGACAAGCGTGATTTGGCGGTCGAGTATTTTACGCAGACAAAACAATCGTTTACTCAAGCTAATCTCGTTGATGTATTAGGATGTCAGTTTTTTCGCCTTAACGAAGCGGTAAAACTAGGCACAGTTGCTATCGCTAAGCCCTGGGGACAAGAAATTTGGTTTACGGGTATTGAGGAACGGGGTGTTTCAACTGTTGAACAGAACCAGCATTCGCTTGAATTACCCTATTTTTTAGCGATGGCAGAGCATCTTCTATTAGGTAAGTCATTGCCTAAGCTGACGTTGCTAAAAATTCTTGATCCTTTACCTGAGCCTGTATACGGCGATTTATATTTCGAGCTTCACGAAGAAAAACAAGAGGTTTATGTCGTCACTTACGTCGATAACCATGCTTGGGAAGATGGCGTTGGTGCTATCAGGTATGGCTTTAGGCAGAGTAAACTGGCGCAGTATAGTGATGTTGACGCATTTAAGGCTGCTTACCGTCAAGCAGTGAAAAACTACGAGATGGTTCGTCGTCAAATTGATAGTCAATTAGATGAATGTCGCTTATTGGATAATATAGCGCTGACTACCCCGGTGAAACCGACTCAGATAGAACATTGGTTGTCTCATTTGCCTGCGGAACTCGTTGCCGAAGAACAGACGTTACGTGCCGAAATGAATAGTTTTACTGAGCTAAAACAGCTTAGGGTTGGGGATGTGGTTCGTGTTCCTTGTTTAGTGCCTCATTCATTACAACACGGTGTGCGTACCATTGAATTTCAAACGCCTGTTTATGAGCGACAGATTCTTTCATTTTGTCAGAAAGTGCTGACACAAGCGCACTGGGATACCGAAAGTGCTGTGGATAAAGCCTTATTGACCCCGCCTAGTGATGCTACCTTCGATTTGATACAACAGGATGAATTGGCCACCGTCGAACGTATTGTGGATTTTGACGATTTTGAAGTATACCGGTGTAAAGTTTCAACTCAGCAACAGTATAGTGTGCCCCAACAACAGGGGTATCAGTTGGTTATAGTGATTAATGGTCCGATTTGTATTGGCAATGTATTGACCCTTCATAATGAAGAAGCCGCCTTTATTGGCGAGATGGTGCCAGATAAAACGATCGTCAATACCTCTCTTGATGTCGCCGTATTCTTAGTAGCCATGCCTAAGGCCCCCTCCTGATTTGACGACTAAAATTAATGAGAAAGCGAGTTATCTGCGCGGGCATCGCTGTGCCATGGGGGCGTCGTCTTGCTGTTTGCTAGGTTGTTTAGTGCGCGCAAAAGGCTGAGGGAAAACAACAAATTGCGCCAGATAACGGCTTACAGTTGCTAACAGCTGTCCCATAATATTACCGTTAAGCTATTGATTACAGGCCCTTAATCAGGTATTGAACCGGAGTCAGCTCTATGGCAGAATGCGCGCTCGATGACAGTGCGCCGGATAACGACATTGTTGGTATTATTGCTTATATACTACGCTTACATACCACAAAAAAGACCGAGTTTGTGAAGACCACTGTGCGAAAGTGGCGGAATTGGTAGACGCGCTGGATTTAGGTTCCAGTGTCGCAAGACGTGAGAGTTCGAGTCTCTCCTTTCGCACCATGATGATCTGACAAATAGTAAGTGGGATGTTAGTAGGCGGTATTGAAATAGCAACAGTGATGGTGTCAGACAGAAAACAGTTATCAATACCTTTTTATAGTTTCATATCCATTATTCGTTTTATTAGCAGGCCCAGGCCGACTTCTAGTTGTCATCAATTATTCAAGTATTGCGCAGCGGAGTTGCTAACAGTTAGAAGCTGCTAACGGTTAAATGTCTAACCGACGTTGAGTGATGTAATGATCGCCTGATTAAACAAGTGAGGAAATACCATGCAGGTTTCTATGGAAACGACATCTAACTTAGAGCGTCGCCTTACAGTCGGCGTTCCCGCCAAACGTATTGATGATGAAGTTAACACACGCTTGCAAAAAGCTGCAAAAACCATGCGGATTAATGGCTTTCGTCCTGGCAAAGTGCCCATGCGCGTGGTCAAGCAACGAGTTGGTGCGGCTATCAGGCAGGAAGTGTTAGGTGATGTCGTTAACGAAACGTTTTATGAAGCTTTGCAGCAGCAGGAAGTTACTCCTGCAGGTCGACCTAATATTGAGCCATCACAGGTAGAAGAGGGTAAAGACTTCGAATATATCGCAACATTTGAAGTTTACCCAGAAGTTGAACTGGTTGATTTTTCCGGTGTCACGATAGAAAAGCCTGAAACTGAAGTGGTTGATACCGATATCGATAATATGATTGAAAGTCTCCGCAAGCAAAAACAGGTCTGGGAAACGGTTGATCGTGCTGCTGCCAATGAAGACCAGGTCAATATTGATTATGTCGGTACGAAAGATGGCGTGCCATTTGACGGCGGCTCGGCTGAGGGCAGTGATCTTGTTTTGGGCTCCAAACAAATGATACCGGGCTTTGAGGACGGCATTGCTGGCCTCCAGGCGGGTGAAGAAAAAGTCTTAGATTTAAGCTTTCCTGAAGAATATCACGTCGACGAACTCAAGGGTGCCGCGGTCGCGTTTAAGATAACGGTTAATGCGGTTAAAGAAGCAAAATTACCCGAGTTGGGAGAAGCCCTCTACCAACAATTTGGTATTGAAGCTAACGATGAGCAAGAGTTTCGCGATGCTGTAAAAAGTAATATGGAGCGAGAAGCAAGGGCTGCAATTAAGAACAATATAAAAAGCCAAGTGATGGACCAAGTGCTACAGTTTCAACAACTGGATGTCCCTAAAGCGCTTATTGATATGGAGGTTGATCAGCTGCGGCAACAGGCAGTACAGCAATTTGGTGGTGGCGCTAATCTCGACC
>JANQMK010000191.1 GCA_028280085.1 Pseudomonadales bacterium | reverse complement strand
GTCTGACCAATGCCCGCGTCATCGCTCCAGGTAACCCCACGTCCTCGGTGCTATTGCAACGTATGATCACTACCGGGCCAGAGCGTATGCCCCCATTGGCCTCTCTGATAGAGGATGAAACGGCGACCTTGCTGCTCCACACCTGGATCAGTCAAATGCAAGGTTGCCCTTAGGTTAGAGACATTGCATAGCAATGCCAGCCAACGTTTAAAACAGGTAAATCACAAAACCTTTATCAGAGCTTCTATCAGAACTTTTATTAGAGCTTCTATCAAAACTATTATCAATAAACCAAGCCTGGTCTCAGGTCTTCTGAACCATTAACTACCTATCGTCCAAATTCCTGCGAATTGATTTATTCAGATTATGCCTGTTTTGATTCACGGTCCCAATACCTAGTGCCACATAATTTGTTGCTATCACTGGCGCTATGGTTGCATAGTTCGTTACCAACTCCCTAGCAAAACCAGGCAACCCTTCCCATTTTTCAATACCCAAACCGCGCTGTACTCCGCCGACAAATCGGTCATGCGCTACCGCACCCGAATTAAAGCCAGGTATTGCCGCGAGAAAGTTAGAGGTAGCACTACCTTCTTTTATAGTAATACTATCCAAAAAGCCGAAAGATTCCGTAACCTGACTACCAGCCCTAGCCGGGTCAATATTTGCAGCACCTATATTGTTAGCGAACTGATCGCAGACATCTATCAGCTGGCACCCAGCTGCTGGACTGTTGTCCGGCTTATAGGTCGCGCCTGACTCGGCGGTATCCCAGGTTGCAAAAAAACCTGTCAGACGATCAATACCAGCTCGTAAATAACGCGCGCCAACGCCCATCTTGAAGCCATCATTGAAATTACCACCACTTATCTTCGAGGTAATACCCCCGGCAGTTCCCTCAATCAACGCTTCTTCAAATAGATTTCCGCCACGCCCCCCAGCTTCCTGTGTGATATAGGCTGTAACACCCGATCGCGCGCCAGCCTTAATCGCCTCTGCTGGGCTAGCACCATAGGCATCTGCGGTATAAGCCCCTGCTGCCGCTTGACACGCCGGTTGAAAAGGTCCACAGATGTAAGTGGCAACGCTGGCTATTCTCTGAAAGTCTTTATGCCGCCACAGTCTTCGGCGTTCCGCCAAATATGCCTGATATATATCTCTATGCGCTTGTCTCGGACTATGAAGGAAAGTTCTTGCTAATCTAACAGCGCCCAAAGAGATATTTCTGATAGATTTAAGCGCACTCTTCAATTTTTTACGCAAAGACCAGTAACCAGAGGGATCTGTTCCGCTCAATGGATTATTCATAATATAGGAATAACGATTATAACTTTGAGAATTTAATCGCTCTTGTATAAAAGGATCAGCACTGATAAAACGTGCAATCACTGGGTCATATACTCGCCCATTCATATGAATTAGACCCATTGAGTCAATATGCTCATGATCAGTAAAACCATGCGTGGTAATACTGGCGACAAAGTTGGTAATGTCACCCATAGGCTGCCAATTTACCAAGCGCCGTTTGCCCCATGGATCAAATGACATGCGTTCAACAAGACTGCCGTTGGCATCGGTAATAGCAACAACTGAGCCCAAATTATCCCTATGGAGATAGTTAATCACATCAGCTAGACCGCTTTCTTTCGTGATGATAGCAAAATCCCCAATATAGTGTTTTTCCTTGGTGACACCCCCAGTCGTGACCTTTTCATAGTTACCGACATAAACAGTATTGGTGGTAACACCATTCTTATAATCTTTACGCTTATAGCGATTTCTATTCGGTCCATAACTAAACTCTACATAGTTACTACCCGACTTTTGGATACGCGTTGGTTTATCAAAACTAGCAAAGGTGTATTGACGCTCATTGTCTCTTGAAACATTACCATTGGCATCGTAACAGAACCATTTTGCGCCCGCCCGCAATACCGCATGCGGCCTTACCGTTGTACCTGAGCAGTTGCCATGAACATTAGAATAATTATAAGCACCTACATCAGATTTATAGGTAATATTGCCAAGATCATCATACTGGACATTGACCGTAGAAGTACCCAGCGAGGATGACGTGGTCACTGATGTCATTCTATTGAGGTCATCATAGGTCATGCTGTCATGAGCCCGTTGAATACCATCCCAGCTGTCTACGAGATTACCTAAATCGTCGTATCCATATTCAACATCCACGATTAACCCATCAACCGGATTGTAACTAGTAATATATCCAATCTGGTTAGTTTCCGGATAGTATCCTAAAATACTTGCAACATTATTGCCGTAAACAAATGCATCTAGTTGACCAGTCGCGGTCATTGACCCCGCTGTCCAATAGACTTCACTGCCTGTGGTATTTTGTATCCTTTCAACGACACCCGTCACATTGTGATAAACATTCTTTATCGCCAAACCCGTCGGATAAACAGTGGTATCAATGCGACCAAGCGAATCATAGGTATTGCTGTGACTGTAAACGCTACCATCAATGTTAGTACTAGTATTCACCAATCGGCCTAACACATCATAATTGTAAGACTCTGTGTAGCCATTGTGATTTGTGACGCTACTTAGTTTACCGAGGGCCTTGTAGCCAACATCATAGGTCCAACTTGACGTACCCTCACTGTCTGTTCGCGTTATCATACGGCCTAACACATCATAACTCATCGACACCTGCTGCTGTTTTGCGTCAGTCTGCTGCACCAAACGGCCTAAGCTATCATTGTTGTAACGCCAAAAGCCTTTATCGGGATCAACCATCCGTACTTTAAAACCGCGATTATCGTACCCCATTTTAATAAGGTTGCCGGCACTATCTTCCGTTAGAACTTGGTTGCCAAAGGCATCATAGGTAAAATGTACCGTAAGTCCTGCGTTATCAATGGTATGATCTACTTGTCCCAGTGCATTACGTATAGTTGTCACTGATTGAGACTTGGCACCGTTACTGGTAGTCGTAACAGTACTTAAACCATCAAAAACTGAGGAGGTATTGGTGCCATCAGGTTGTGTAATGTCTGTCGCTCGTCCTAACAGGTCATAAGTGTTGTAGTGGGTTTTAAAAACAGCATCACCGACATAGTAAGGCAGCGTTGACCATTCAACCAAACCACGGGCATTGTAACTTACTTCCTGTGTGATCAACCGACCTGTTGCTGAACCGTTATAGCCAAAGCGCATAACTCTAATTTGCCGCCCCAAGGTATCATAGGTTTTTATCACATCTGATTGACCGGACGATGTCGTAGTAGAAAAGTACACCTCATGGCTTAAGCAAAATATATTACACCAGTAGAAGTTTGTTTCCGTTGTTGTACCATCAGATCGAGTTTCCTTATAACGGCTACCAAAACTATTATAATCCCATAGAGTTGATATGCCATTTGGCCCTGATTGCCGAGTAACAAGCCACGAAAAACTTGGGTGATCATAATAAAAATATTGTTTGTGGTTAAGTGAGTTTTTCACTTCAACTAATCGATCTTGGGAATCATAACTGTTGGTGGTAGTTGCCGTAGCGATGCCTTGGCCGGAGACCGTAGCAGTCTTAACTTGCCCACTTGAGTGATAACTGTAGCTCGTTTTTAACTGATCACCGCTAGGGTCAACAATCTTTTCTTTGAGTTTGCCCGTCGACGTGAAGTAGTCAAAAGTAGTAACACGTGTTTCAGAACTTGCTTGAGAAAAACCGTCAGGAAACGCTGGTAACGAGTGAGGTACTGTCGCAGTAACGGATCTCTGCTGTAATAGACCTGGCATATCAGTTACATAGTAATCAGGATAATACTGATTTTGAGTATGAGTTTCATGATCAATAGACGAATAGTTAGAGCATGGCACAGGGATAAAGAGAAACGAAGGCTGAGCTTGATCGCTGATACATTTGTGCTCATCAATCACTTTACCACTATCATCCAGTGATCGTTCTAGCGTAGACGTACTGATGAATGTGCCACTAATATCACGCTTCCAAGTACTACTGGTTTTGACATACGGTTTATAGATACCAGTCGTAGCACTGTCACTGAAGCGGTTTACATTGTGAAAAGATGTGGCCGATAGGACCGTGTTGTCTTTCTGCGTCAGATTAAGAATAGGCATACCAGATGAACGATTTGCTAAGTTCTGGCTATAGTAAGTCGATGACACTAAACCAGTTTGGTGGTCCGTGGCTGCAATTACATGGAAATCAAGACTAGTGGCAGCAGTATGATGATATTTGAGGCCCCAGTATTTATAGGATGTTGTTTTTATACCACCCACACCATCATCCCTGTCAACACTGGTTACCACAAATAAAGGCCCCTGATTATCGACCATAGGGTATACCGCGTTAGATTGCTTTGTGTAAGCACTGGACGTCGATATGGGTTCACTATGGACAGAAATATTTTCAAAGTGATTATTAAATTCCCTAACATGTCTCGCAGCCAAATTACCACTATATATTCGACGCTGGTCGACATTCCCATAATAGCCAGCACCAGATACATGGTAAAATTGAACTAGGTCATGTGATCCATCGCCGTTAACATCGGCAATATTTGTACCCATATTTCGGTTACCGTCAGTAAAATAGGTATCGTTAAGAGAATTAGAGAAAGACTGTGAATGCTCAAAGGATGTCCCTTTATTTAAATAGATACGGCGCTGATTAACGCCGCCATAGTGAGCTGTGCCAGCTGCATGATAAGACTGAACGATATCAACCAATCCATCGCCATTGAGATCGGCTAACCGCGTTCCCATATCGGCACTATAACTACGGAAATAAGTGTCGGGTAACGAATTAGAGTAACTGTCCGAGCGAACAAACTGACCGCCGTCGCTTAAGAAAACTCTACGCTGGGGAATGCCGCTATGGTGCGAACTACCGACCGGATAATACAACTGAATAAGATCAGCGAACCCATCGCCATTAATATCCCTTAATCGCGTACCCATGTCTGTATTATTTCCGGCAAAATACATATCTGGTATCGTATTGGAAAAAGCTGACGAATACTCAAAGCCATTGCCATTATTGAGGTAAACTCTACGCTGAGAGTTATTACCATAATGCCCACTAGCTACGGCGTGATAGAGCTGAATAAGATCCAACATCCCATCACCATTAATATCACCCAAACGGGTTCCCATATCGGTAGCATGACTGCTGAAATAAGTCTCGGGTAACGAATTGGAGTAACTGTCTGAGCGAACAAACTGATTACCATTACTTAAGAAAACTCTACGCTGGGGAATGCCGCTATAGTGAGCGCTACCGATCGGATAATACAACTGAATAAGATCAGCGAACCCATCACCATTAATATCCGCCAATCGCGTACCCATGTCTGCATTATTTCCGGCAAAATACATATCCGGTATCGTATTGGAAAAAGCTGATGAATACGCAAAACCATTGCCATTATTGAGGTAAACTCTACGCTGAGAGTTATTACCATAATGCCCGCTAGCTACGGCGTGATAGAGTTGAATAAGATCGACCAACCCGTCACCGTTAATATCACCCATACGGGTTCCCATATCAGTGGGACCATTAGTAAAATAAACATCAGGCAAAGAATTTGAATAACTGGCGGAATAAACAAAACCCGAACCATTGCTTAACATAACGCGACGCATCGGATTTCCGCCATAGTGAGCACTACCAGCAGCAAAATAAAGCTGAATCATATCAGCCAGACCGTCGCCGTTAATGTCCTGTAAACGGGACCCCATATCATTAATACCGTCTGTGAAATAAGCATCGGGCATATTACCCCACAACCGGGTAAATCCCGTTGCTGGATCATCCCAAGTAAGATCTAGTGATGGTCGGCACTGGTTGCTGCCGTCACATTTATTGATGCTTAAAACATGTGAACCCTCGACATCAAAATCGCCGTATTCAATAGAATATTGCCACACCGTATTATTATTTGATTCAACAATAATACTAGAAAGTCGTTTATCAATTCGTTTTCTCGCACCATGTGCCAAATAATATTCCCTAACATCAGGTCGACTGGCCCAATTCAATTGAACAGTTACATTTGAATAAGTAACGCGATCTAAATAGTGCGAGTTAGGTAAATAGCTATAGTTGATAGTATTATTAAAACGGTCTTTCATCGTCTTAATCGACCACTGATAGATACCATTGAAGCCCGTTATCCGCCCATCACTAATATTTCCATTTTCGTCAGCACCAAAGTAAGCAACGCTACCGCTGTTGTAATAAACTTCGAAATAAGCGGGACCACTACCCGATGTGCCTTTAGCCACTATTCTTTTAAAGGACTCAACTTCAGTCTTATACTCAGAATTGTGTGAACCATAACTACCAGTACCACCTACCAATACAAGCCTAGAGCCGTTCAGACAAAACCTGTCGTTGCTATCAAAGTCAATTCCGTCAATACCAATTGACGGGTCCTGTTCAAGATTGGTGCCGCAGCGTGTAATAGCGTCAATGCCGCTAAGCCCCCAACCAATCCCAACATCACCACTACCACTGCGGCTATCATATACCAGTGCTAGATCAGATTTGATGCCGTTAACTCCCGGTGGCACATCAATGGGTACCGAATAACTTGCAGAACCATAGGGCGTTACCTCAAAACTACCCGGAATCTTACCAACAGCATCTTCTGCAAAACTTTGGCTACTAAAGAGTACTATCGCTAACATAATACCTGATAGACGGACAAAAATATTTAGCAACATGTAACCTCCTTCCTTCTTATAAATATACCAACCTATGGCTTGAAATCATTTTATGGAACTAAAAATAGACTTACAGTTATTCTACAAAAAACATTTAGTGGAAAATATCCAGCAAAAGTTATAAATTTCACTGTCAAAATCATTAAACTGATTTTTAGCTGTGAAAAATCATTCCCGCTATCATCCGCTTAAAAACTACACCGGCAAGGCTCGCATTCATTACCTTTTCAAAAGTGAGCCTACCCTTTCTACAAATAAGTCAATATTAAAACCTTAAACAAATCAATCGTTTAATGCCAAATAAGCCTATAATCAAAAGGTTCCATAGATTCCATAGATTCCATAGATAAGTGGCTGCAGGTTCTAAATTCCGGACATAAAATTTTCACCGAGAACTGCCATATCTAAAAATGAGATACAATGACTAATACTAAAAAGGAAGTAGCAGCAGTGCTTTGTCGCTTATAGATAAGTGGTTGAAATAAATAGAAATAGGTTTAACGCCTTTGACTGTATAACGCTTTAACTATCCTGCAATAGTCTCTCTGCGCAGACCTAATATGAACAATAACGAGTAAAAGGGATTGAGGAGAAGAGAAATTTAAGTTTACCGCAAACGCAACAGCACATCCAGGCTAGCCATAAACCAGATTATAGTGAAGGTGCATCCCTTTAATATTGATGATACATGTCGTCAAACTTTAGTTTTGCCGAAGATAACTAACCTTGTTATCAAAATTGAAGACGCCTTCATTTTCATACGCTAAGAGCAGCCTCTGTTCGTCAACATAATAGGCGATTCTCGTAACCCCATTTACTTCGGAGGAAACATCGAACACCTTAGCTTCCAATTCTTCGGAAATTTTGTACAGCCCTACAGGCTCAAGCGAAAGTTCTTGCCCAGACGCGGTAGGAAATGTCTGGAGATTACCATCTAACAATTGAGATCCTGCGGTCTTAGTACACTCCGAATCTACAAAGTGAATCTCTCCAATAATGATAGTGTCGCTAGTTGTAGACATGATACCAGAATTGTAATCTACCAAAGCCATTTGATAGAACCCCTCATAAGTTGCGTTGGGAACACATTCTCCTAGCCATACGCCTTCAAGATCATATAGTTCAATCTCGGGGTCTAATGTTAATGGACTTATAGGCACGTCGGAATGGCTAGAACTTGACGTTTCACCACTACAACCAGCCAAAAAAACTAGCAATATTAACGTCAAATTCCGCACTACCATCCCAATCAATTTAAAGCATAGTATGAATATCTTACTCGACAAGATAAACCCCTACTATTCTTCCTTGAGTGCATCCCACGCTGTAGTCGTAGCGCAAAGTTACGCGCTTTTTACTTGTTTGTGCGGCTAGTAAAATAGACAATATAGCGTCATATTTTTTATGGCTGGGTTCAAGCCGATATCTTACGGTACTGCACTCTCCACTAACATGATCTACGTATGTGTGCCCGTCATCATTATAAACATGTAAGTTCCGTGGCACAGCCGACTCTGGCGTATTAGTTAATGCGGCTGATGCAGCTACCGAGATTGAGGTTAGTACTACCCACACTAATCCAACTAAATAATTTTTCACTGTTTTACTCCTGCTCAGTAATTCATTTGCGCTGCCAATGCAACTGAAACATTATTTTTGCCTATGGTCCCGTCCGATATGATTATCCACATGCCGTCGGAACGACCCTCAAGCATCCCCCAAATGTAAACATGATCTGTTTTTGTTCCATGTGTTACTACTGAAAAACCCAAAAATGATTCAATTACTTAATGACAAGCAATCGAATAATCAGGGGGCTCGATAGATAAGTGGGCCCAGGTTTCAAATTCCAGACATAAATTTTGGAATTTTTATAAAGAGTGGAATTGTTTAAAAACAACCCGATACGGATAATATTCAAACTTTTATTGCTGGCAGATCAAGTTATTACTGCTATCCACTTTTGTATCCAC
>JANQMK010000178.1 GCA_028280085.1 Pseudomonadales bacterium | reverse complement strand
ATGCGGCCATACGACGTAGATAATCACTACAGGTAAACTCTTGCGGTAAATAACCATTATTTGGTACAAGAGGAAATCGATTATCAATAATATGCAGATGACTATCGAATAGCTCAAATTTATCTAGCAATATTTAAACCTCCAAGAACTACGTCAAAGCCACATAATCCTTTTTAATATCTAGTCGTAGCGCTGACAACTTGAGCATCATTAATCACATGTCTTCTACAGTCAAAATTATCGTTGCCGAAAATATACAAGATAAAAAAATACTTCTTATGAAAAAATCTGCCTTTCGCGTTTTCCCCATCTACTATCATAGTGATGATAAAAGATATTAATATGATTTCTTGACCAAGTATATACAACTTCAGTTATACAACTTAGTGTTTTGGTTAGCTTTAAAATAACACTCTACTGCAAGCAGCGCTGACAGAATCACAGACTTACTAACAGCCGACGTATTAAAAGAAGGAGCACATCGCATTTCAAACGCAACAGTTTTTCCACGTTATTAAATTTTAAAAAAAGATACTTTATACTATGTGTCTACGATTCATTTCTATATGCCAGACCACAATGGCAAGGAGCACTAGGTTTTTTATAACAAGAAACATGAGATTTTTAATTACGATATTATTTGCGTGGACACAAAACCCCAAACAATAGCTCCGATACCACCAAGCTCACCTAAAATAAGTAGCTGCATACCCGTTGTCGTCATAAAATTACGTTCTGTAAATTGATTATTCACTTTGTTTTCTATACCTAATTTAAAGTATTGCGCAATTGAGATAGAGAAAAAAAACAACGGAATACCAGTAATGGCAAGCTGAATATCTGTAGAATATGGGCTAAATTTTAATAACTCAGCCATTACAAGAGCAGCAAAACTATATAGAAGCGCAGCCCGATGCGCGATATCAATATAATACGGCGCTTTGTGCTCAGGGCTTTTCATAATTCCACGGTATTTCAACACGCCGCCTATCATTCCAACAAAAAGAAAAACACCGGAAGATAGTAGGGTAAGTTTTACTGCGATATTCACATGCTCATCCTTTATATCTTTAAGCGCTATCTCGCTTTTCGGTTTTTATTCGCTCGCCAAGGCACTTTCTATTTTTTTTGAACACAAAATTTCGCTCTTATACAGAGCTAAGTTTGCTAGACGGCACGATGTTAAGAGCATCCAGCTTGCTTCTTTGCAAACTTATTTGACCTTATTTTAAAACTGGCCCGAATACAAACGCCCCTTAATCCATCAAGCACAGAGCATAACACTAACATTCAATCATATCCAAGCTCACCAACGGCAAAGTTATTGGTTTATTGTAATTATACCGCCCGAATGTAAACTTTAGTTATAGCTTATTGATCTTGTACTACCACTATAGCTCGCCAATACAAATTAAAAGTACCCTATAAGCATATGCAATATAAATCATACCTTGTCACATTCGATCAGCCCATTGAAAACTCATTACTGAAAGCAAAGCTGATTATATAAATAATCACAGCACGACAGCCAAAAAAATTGCTTTTTTGGAAAAGACTACGCTCGTTATATTGATTGACAAAAATGGCTAGACATACAGATATTATGTCAGCATTTTGATGGATTTGGCTATATTACAAGAGTACAATTCTCTCTTAAAGAAAGATCTAACCACGAGCCCGAACCTCTATCGATTAGAGATAGTTAATACTTAGGTTTATTCTTACCAATAACTTTACCAACAATCACGAGTATGATGATAGTTCCTAGAACTACCCATTGTACAAAAGCTTCACTATCACCCCCAGACAGCTGGCCAATAGCAGCAAGACATTCTTCCCGGCAATACGTATTCTTACCCAAACCCAAAGGAACACTTATTTCAACCAATGCAAGCTTTGATAGTTCTAAACTATTAGATACCAAAATATACCTCCTTAGAGTGAAGCACAGTGATATTGCCGGCAATAAAAACTACTGCATCAAACATAGAAATTTTCATCTATCAGGTAGCGAGGACAGGCTAAATCCGATCGCTAGTAAACGATATCAGCTCACTGATGCTATCCGCTCTCGCTTTAGCCATTAGCAACCGATCAATACCAATCGCTACGCCTGAACAAGCTGGCATATTAGATAAGGCGGCTAACAACTTCTCGTCCAATGCTATTTCTGGTAAACCCAGTAGTCGTCTACGTTTATTGTCAGCTAAAAAACGCCGACGTTGCTCAATGGGATCTGTTAATTCATCGTAGCCATTGGCGAGTTCAATGCCTTGATAGTAGAGTTCAAATCGTTGTGCTACCTTATTAGATGAGTCATTTACAGTGATATTGGCCAATGCAGCCTGGCCGACAGGAAAATCATAGACAAAAGTTGGCACATCACCCACTGATTCCGCCAATAGGGGTTCAACCACATGTGACATCAGCACTTCAAGCGCAGCATCCACATTATCAATGGCAAAGCTAAGGTCAATGTGTTCATGGATAAGCTGTTTTAATTCGGCAAGGCAGGCTCGGTGAGGATCAATATCTAGCGACCGCTCAAATAGACTTTGATATGAAATCCAATCTATCTTACCGACATCAAATAGCTGATTTATAAGGTCAGCAACCTCTCTCATTAATTCGTGATAGCCATAACCCGGGCGATACCATTCCAACATAGTAAACTCAGGGTTGTGGTGCCTACCTATTTCATTATCACGAAACACTTTCGTGATACTGTAGATCGGCCCACTGCCACTACTGAGCAATCGTTTCAAGGCATATTCTGGCGAGGTGTTCAGATAAAAATGCTGGTTGCTAGTTTGGCCAAACTGGCAATTAACCGACATACTATGAATATGAGGCTCGGTCGTCGTGTTACTTACTAATATAGGTACCTCAACTTCTAACACATTATTTGCAGAAAAAAATTGCCTTACTTGTTGTAACAGTGCCGCACGCAGATGCAGATTTTCAATAGACGCGGTTGGTTGCCAATACATATCTCATGCACCTTTCATAAAACACCCACCTTGCATAAAAAAAGAGGCTGTTAGCCTCTTTTTATGCTCAGTTGCCAACTAGACTATCAAACTAATCTTTAGCTCTACTTTGATATTCACCAGTCCGGGTATCAACACGAATGACCTCACCCTCGGTAATAAACAATGGTACTTTTACAACAGCCCCACTACTCAAGGTAGCAGGCTTAGTGCCACCTTGTGCCGTGTCGCCCTTCAAACCCGGATCAGTTTGTACAATTTCAAGTTCAACAAAATTTGGTGGTGTCACCATAAGAGGATTATCGTTCCATAAGGTAACAACATACTTATCTTGTTCCTTCAACCACAGTTTAGCCTCGCCAACTGCGGCTTCATCCGCAGCATGTTGTTCAAAAGTGTCAGGATCCATAAAATGCCATTGTTCGCCATCGGTATAGAGGTACTCCATATCGCGGTCCATCACATCCGCTGCTTCAAGTGATTCACCCGATTTAAAGGTTCTCTCCCAAACACGGTTAGTCTTTAAGTTTCGTAACTTTACCCGATTAAAGGCCTGTCCTTTACCCGGTTTAACAAATTCGTTTTCTAGAATTGAGCAGGGGTCACCATCTAACATAACCTTCAGCCCTGATTTGAATTCATTGGTAGAATAGCTTGCCATATAATATCTCATCAGTTGTACACGTCATTAGGACATATATGATACCTTGTTCATCCTGGCATTGGCATCAAAATCAGGTATCGACTGTGATTAGACACAAATTCCGGGGCAAGGTTAGCCTTGAGTTTTGCCTACAAGATAGTTAGAAATATCATTTTTTATACAGACGCACGACAGTTAAATATGGACTCATCAAAACCAGTAATAACAGCAACCCAGCAACCTGAGACTTGGCAAGAGATCTTGCAATCTTGCTTTACCCAAGCCGATCAATTTTTATCCTATTTAAAGATAACCCACCAAGTACCTGATAAATTAGCCGGGGCCACCAAGAACTTTCCGCTGCGAGTGCCTTTACCTTTTGCACAACGCATTGAAAAGGGCAATATCAATGACCCCTTGTTACTTCAAATCCTGCCACAATTAGCTGAATTGGATCATGCAACAGGTTTTACTGATGACCCTCTGAACGAATACACTTTTACCCCGAGGCAAGGTCTGCTGCACAAGTACCATGGTAGAGTACTGATGATTACCACCAGCAGCTGCGCCATTCATTGTCGATATTGTTTTCGCCGCCACTTTCCCTATGACAGCCATCGCCAAAGCAAGCAACAATGGTCGTCCAACTTTGACTATATTCGCGAAGATCACACAATTAACGAAGTTATCCTAAGTGGTGGCGATCCGCTCAATTGTTCTGATGAACACTTACAATGGATTACGGGGGAGCTTGAAAAGATTCAACATATCAAGCGCTTACGTATTCATACGCGGATGCCTACAGTGATTCCTCAAAGAATAGATTCCGGTCTTATTAATTGGCTAACGCAAACAAACCTCAAAGTTGTTATTGTTTTACACTGCAATCATGCCAATGAAATCGACGATCAAGTGGCGAGAGCACTTGCAAAACTATCTGATATAAAAATTCCGTTATTAAATCAAAGCGTTCTATTGGCCAATATCAATGACAATAGTAAGGTGTTAATCGCACTGAGCGAGCAACTGTTTGATTGTGGAGTCCAGCCCTACTATTTACATGTCCTTGATAAGGTGGCCGGTGCTGCTCATTTTGATCTTGAAAACAACACAATTGTTCAACTCTATAAAGAGTTAGTTGAAAACCTACCCGGCTATCTTGTGCCAAAGCTAGTCAGAGAAATCGCCGGGGCACCTGCAAAAGTTCCCGTCATGCCCCCTAGCTGGTAACACTCAGTTAGATTCAACAAAAAAAACAACAAGTTAGTTCACATCCGTTGACCATCACCTATACTAAATATAGGTATTGGTGGCATTTTTACGCATGAAACGCAAACTTCAAAGCATACAATTAACAGTGCCAGATTTAGATCTGGACAAACTATCCTTCTGTGACGCAAAGCCGGCGAAGATCACAGAGTGGGTGCAGAATTTGCCCTTGGCCAACCTGGGTGAAACCAGCAAAAAACTATATACAGCCCTACCAGAACTGGCACGTGTAAAAGTACATCCTCGTGATCGCTTCGCAATGCTTGAGGCCGTAAATCCTTGCGTTGTAAATAGCATTGTCAGTCTATCAAGCCACTTTCTCAACCAACCTATTATTTTGCCACAACAACAACTCAAGATTGCTACTTTGGCACAAGCATTACAGAAACATCTAGTGTCCGGCTACAAACAGGTAGTCCAACAATATGATGTCTTAGGAAAAATGAATAAACAGGACCGAAAAGTAATTGTTCCTACAGCTATCGAGCGCGCAATTACAGAATCGGCTAAAATTTTGTTGCGCTGTTTTCAACTCTACGTACCAACCCCACAAAATCTTTGGCATGAGTTACATCAACTATTTTTATTCTCTGAAGATGAAAGCTTGTTAGATACTGTGGTTGAAAACCCATTGAGCAAAGCAAAACAAGAAACGACAATCTTGGATGCTTATTTACGTGCAATTCTCATGGGAACTATTAGACCCAATCAATTAAGGCAGATAGATTTAGACCAATGCTTTAACGCATTCGAGCTGTGGACGCCCCTGGTTAGCTTAGATGAAATGCCAGAGGACAATCTATTTGCAATCCAATTCAACAGTGATTCACCCCCTAATTATATCGAGCAATTAGTCGACCCAGCTTCAAACCTATGCCGCCATATTAATACTAGGCCACTGGTGTCCCACCTATCCCAGGCTTTGATTGACAATAAACGCAAAGAAGCACAGCCGCCTATTTCAAGTCACTTATCTCTAAACCTTCTAGAGCACTTAATCACAAACTGGAGTGTACAAAAAAAGCGATCTTATGATCGTATCGATGCTGATCATTCTCTCAATGTTTGTGTTGGGTTACGTGACTTCCACTACTTTCTATCCGGAGAGATTCCGTTTAATACTTTCACTCTAGAGAAAGGCAAGAGCCTCCTGTCTGATGAAGACAATTACTTTTTAACAAATAATCGAAGCGGTATCGAGTTGACTCTTTTAGATGATGACGCATGGGATCAAGCGATTAACAGGGGTAAAGCCGCTAATAATAGCCCGGTCATGGATACCCATTCAATCGAAGACCAATTATTGCAGCACGAAATGGAAAATGAAAAAAAGAAGCAAGTCCACCACCAATATGAAATCAGTGTTATTAACACTAGCCCAGGCGGACTTTGCCTAGAATGGGATAAAAATATACCTCAACAGGTAAAAGCCGGTGAAATTATTGGTATCAAAGAAGAAAATAACGCCAATTGGAGTGTTGGTGTTATCCGCTGGGTAAGGCAAGTGGGAGGACAGAAAACACAGTCTGGCGTTGAACTATTAAGTCCCACCGCTGTCCCCTATGGAGCGGCAGTCATTAATAAGAAAAGTGACCAAAGTGAATATGCAAGAGCATTGATGCTACCAGAAATAAAAATCATTAACCAAGCGGCAACATTAATAACCACACAATTGTCATTTCGGGTTGGCAACAAGGTTAAACTGAATCAGCATGGCAACGAAAAAATTATCCACCTGACTAAGAGAGTGTCAGCTACTAGCAGTGCTAATCAATTCGAATTCAACTATTTAAGCAGCGCAGCAAATTTAACTAGCAATGAACCCGTTAAAGATTCGGTAGAATATAATGAGCCGCAACAAAAGAATGGTGACGATAGTGACTTTTTTGATTCAATATGGAATAAATTATGATAGCTATTGCAACCACTAGTCACCAACTATTTTTTTACAAACCAGCAAAAAAAGTTGGTCATCTAAATTATCATTATGGTCGATAAAAACAAGGCGAGTTAAGCAACTTTAATGGAAACGGTAGATACAATAAAACTATTGATCATTCATGACTCTCTCAATGAGACTGAGCGTTTTACCAGCTTATTGCGCAATGCAGGCAAAGCCATTAGGCCTCAACACGTACGTACAGAAGCAGAGTTCATCAATGCATTACAAAAAGATGAGCTTGACATGATTTTGGCCCAGTGTGAGAGCGAAGGCGTCAGCCCAGATGTAGTCATGTCACACATCAAGCAGATTAATAAAGATATTCCCGTTTTACTGTTACAGGAAAATGTTGAGTCCCAAGATATTGTTGAGGGACTCAGACTTGGCGCGAAGGATGTTATTAGTGAAGATGAAGATTTTCTACTGCTACTGGTGGTTGACAGAGAACTAGACAATCTCGTTAATAGGCGAGCCCGTCTTATCGCTGAAAAACATTTAAAAGAAACGGAAAAACGTTGCGAGCTATTGCTAGATAGCTCAATGGATGCAATCGCCTATATTCACGACGGTATGCATATCCACGCCAACCCTACCTATGTCGAACGCTTTGGCTACGAGTCAGCTGACGAAATATCTTGCCGCTCTATTATTGATCTCATCGCAGAACAGGATCTCGATGCATTTAAAAAGGTGTTACGAGAACACACTGAATCGACAGATTTTTCCAGTGTTGACTTCACCTTTCAAGCCGTTCAAGCCGATGGCTCTACCTTTGCTGCGCACATGACTTTGTCACCAGCAGAATACGAAGGTGAGCCTTGCACACAAGTCTTAATCAAGCGAGACCAAGGCGCGAGTGAGGCAATCCGGCAAGCCATAGAAACTATCAGCAATCAAGACCTGATGACCGGCTTAGCCAACCGACCTCATTTTAATGAAAAGGTAACGCAAGCTGTCGAACTAGCAGAAAACAAGGGTACCCGCAGCGCAATCATTTATATTACGATCGATAACGTAAATACTATTCGATCTGACAACAGCATGGCGGCCGCCGATGTCGTTTTAGGTGATATTGCCATGCTACTAAGACGAGAGTCTGATGCAAGTCATACGCTGGCACGCTTTGCCGAAGATGTATTTACCATGTTAATTCCGGAAGACACTCCTAAAACCGCATTTGAATATGCCAACAAGCTCGCCGATTTGATTGAGCACAATATTTCCGAAGTTGACGAACAAACCATTCAAGCCACCTGCAGTATCGGTATAGCGATGATAAACAAGAAATCAGAAAATGGTGAGCTGGCTATTGCTAAAGCGCTTGACGCCGCTAATACAGCTCGTCAAATGCCTTCTAGAGAAGGTTGTGTTTTCTTGTTCGAAGAAGAAGTTGATGCTGCTGAAAAGAAAAAAGAAGATATGGCCATGAAGTTAGAATTGGCCCTAAAATCGGGCCAATTCAAATTGCTATTTCAACCCATTATTAGCCTCCGTGGCAGTGGCAATGAATACTATGAAGTTTTGCTACGTATGGTAGACGAGAATAGTAACGAAATATCTCCCGCTGAATTTTTAGGTCACGCGGAAAAACTGCAGGTCACCAATAAATTGGATCGTTGGGTAATATTGAATTCAGTCAAAGCACTCGCTGAACACCTTACCGAAGACAATAATACCCACATAATTATTAATCTATCAACCGCGTCATTGCAGGATGGCTCGCTAGTACCATGGGTCAGAAACGTTATTCATACCACTGGGATAGCCCCTAATCTGATTATCTTTCAGATCAATGAGGCCGACGCTGGCAACTACCTTAATGACGCCAAAACGCTATCAAAAGCATTGACTGATATTAATTGTCAGTGCGTAATAAGCCGATTTGGTTGTTCAGCTAAACCATTTAACCTACTCAAGCATCTTAATGTTAAATATGTCAAAATTGACGGTTCGTATACTCTCGACATACAAAATGAAAATAAATCTCCTGACGCACTTATAGACCTTATCAAGGAACTACATAACGAAGAAAAGCAGACTATTATCCCCTGTGTAGAAAACGCTAATATACTCTCTATTTTATGGCAAGCCGGGGCACACTATATTCAAGGTCATTATCTGCAAGCGCCTAGTTCGCAAATGGATTATGATTTCACGAGTGACGAATAAGGTAGCGTTTAGCTAGCGGGCTTACACCTTTTTCATTTCTTTATCGCTTAAACCTAATAGGTACAGGATACCATCTAAGCCGTGAGTTGATATTGATTGCTTCGCAGATTGTTTAACGACGGGCTTAGCACGAAAAGCGATTCCCAACCCAGCAATGCTTAACATGGGCAAATCATTGGCCCCATCACCAACAGCAATGACCTGCTCTAAAGCAATATTTTCTTTTTCAGCTATTTCTTGCAATAAGCTAGCTTTACGTTCTCCATCGACAATATTACCGATGACATGCCCTGTTACCTTGTTATCAATGATTTCTAGCTCATTGGCATAGACATAGTCAAAGCCGAGCTTATCTTGCAAATAACGACCAAAATAACTAAAACCGCCAGACAATATCGCTGTACAGTACCCAAGCCTCTTCAGTGTCGATATTAATCGCTCAACACCTTCCGTCAGTTTTAAGCCTGCAGCGACTGCAGCTAATGACTGAGCATCAAGCCCTTTTAGCAAGCTGACACGGTGCCGCAGGCTTTCAGAAAAATCTATTTCGCCTCGCATAGCCCGTTCAGTAACAGCGGCAACTTGTTGCCCTACACCAGCAAGCTTAGCTAACTCATCAATTACCTCGGCCTCAATTAAAGTAGAATCCATGTCAAAGGCAACTAAACGACGATTGCGTCGAAACATATCCGCTGCTTGATACGCCAGATCAACACCAAGCTCACTGGCTAATTCAAGAAAATCAGCTCGTAGCTGCCCAACATCCGCTGTATGACCGCGGACTGATATCTCAACACAGGTGCCGGTTTTGTTGTCTAATTGGTCCAGTGGCAACCTTCCGGATAGACGCTGAATTTGGTCTATATAAAGGCCATGGCGAGTTACAACATCGGAAACTTTTGCAATTTGCACTGCGTCAAGCCGATGACTTAACAGCGTAACGATATAGCGAGGTTTGCCCTGCTGCATGACCCAATGGGAATAATCGGCATCTGAAATCTTTTGCATACGAACTTGCAAACCAATGCTTTTGGAAACATTGGCAACATCATCTAACATCTTATCAGTATCGTTACCGCGCGGTATCGACACCAATACACCTAGCGCCAAGGTATCATGAATCACCGTCTGACCGATATCGAGCATTCTCGCCTCATACTGAGCCAAAATGCCAGACACGCTCGATAACACACTGGGTTTATCTACGCCGGAGAAATTTATCAGGATGAGCTCTCTCACAATACACACTACTCACAAACTATCTAGTTTAACCACTGATACTCTAATTCAACTTTTAACCACTGATAATTTAGGAACGGGCGGTATTATACAGTTATTTTTTGCTCTGTGAGGTTTTCCATACATCAGCAGCCGATAATGACCAAATATCAGTCTTATCGGCTGTTAGAACTAAACTCTCGCTGCGGGCATTACCAATATACCTTTATACAATATTAGACCAATAACAGTCTGAACTCAGTTAGTACCAATAATTATCTATAGCACCAGATTTATTACAAATTACAATAATCTAACAGATCTATTTATCCATTCTATTACAGTGGGTTCAGCGCAATGCATTTTGTTATTTCATGCATAGAATAATTGGCAATACCACAGCCAATTTTGGATAAATTAACTCAAAATATGATCATTTTGTCTAAACTTAAAGGAGATACACTGCCAGATAAAAATTAATGCGCTACTCTTATTTTACAGTTTACTTAGCCAGCCTACTGCTAGCACTCTGCTTTCAATCCGTTGATTGTAAAGCCGCAAATAATAATATTAACAATAGCTCGCTGGTCATAATCCAAGGCCAATCACCCATTAACGTTGCTCCTTTTGTAGAATTACTTGAAGACACCTCAGGTAATCTATCGATAACCCAATTAACCGACCCTACTTTTTTAGCTCGCAGTCCAGCAAAATTTAAGAAAAGCACTAGAGACAATCTATCACTCGGATATTCCAGTAGTACTTGGTGGTTCAAGTTACAAACAAAAGCCACATTCGACGATCAATGGATATTTTTTATAGATTACACAATGCTGGATAAAATTGATGTCTACCAGGTAGTTGGCAACGGCGAACCCACCATTGTTTGGCGTGGCGGAGATCTATTACCATTTAATTTACGTCCAATTAAAGCCAATGGTTTCATTATTCCAGTGGAATTAGCTATTGATCAGGACGTAACTTTTTATTTCCGAGTCAGCACTCAAGGCGCCCTGATGGTTCCTTTGACCCTCTACACGGTAGCTGACTTCATTCAGTGGAATGATCTAGAACGCCTTTTACTCGGTATTATGGCCGGTGGCGTGTTGTTCATGCTGCTGTATAACTTGATCATTTGGATAACTATTCGAGAGCAGGCTTACCTTGTTTATTCGCTCTATCTGGTCTCGGTAATGTGGGCGCTATTTCAGATAAATGGTATTGGCTTCCAATACCTTTGGCCGGAAAGCGCCTACTTACAAAACCACGGCTACTCTATCGTTTATAACACAACATTTATGTTTGCGCTGTTTTTCAGCGAATCCTTGCTATCGGTTAACGAAAGTCATCCTCGACTAAGTAAAATTATTAAAATAGAAATTGTTATCATTTTTATCCATTCCATTACCAGCCCCTTCATGCCACGCGCAGAGTCACTACTGTTATCAATGGTATGGATACCAATAACAGTTATTACTATTCTTACCATCAGTGTAATCAGAGTACGAGACGGCTTTGAGCCAGCGAAATACTATCTGCTCGCTTGGTTAGCGCCATTAGCATCACTCTGTATATTCGCTATGGGAGCCGCAGGCTGGATAGAAGAAGGCATATGGACCCGCTGGGCGCCACCAATCGGTGTTAGTATTGAAGTAGTATTGCTATCTCTTGCACTTGCCAACCGCATCCAATTGCTACGCCAAGCGAAAATTGAAAGCGATATACAGCGCGAAGCCGCACACTCCGCCAATGAAGCCAAAGGGGCTTTTCTTGCCAACATGAGCCATGAAATTCGCACGCCGATGAACGGTGTCGTAGGTGTCGCCGAGTTATTGGCGGAAACACCTCTGAATAGCCATCAAACTCGCTTATTAGAAACTATTCAATCATCAGGCAAAGGTTTAATAGAAATTGTTAATCAGATTTTAGATCTTTCTAAAATCGAAGCCGACAAGTTTGAACTGGAAAATATCGATTTCAATCTGGAAGATGTTTTAAGAGAAACCACCGCTATTTTTCAAGCTCGCACATTTGAACACGGTGTAAAATTTTATGTCGATTTAGACTTAAACCTACCACAAATAATAAAAGGCGATCCAACGCGATTACGACAGGTCCTCATCAACTTAGTCAGCAACGCCTTTAAATTTACTGAATTTGGTTCAGTAACCATTAAGTTGTCGCGCACTGATGATACAATATTATTCGAAGTAATTGATA
>JANQMK010000148.1 GCA_028280085.1 Pseudomonadales bacterium | reverse complement strand
CAGATATGCATCGATCTAACGATCAAGCCATGGTAGGTGACCCTTCACAATTAAATGGTGCTGGCTCGATATCAGCAAACCAACTATTTTTGCTGTCAGCAAAAACGGCAACGTCACTAAAGGCCTACGCCACAGATCTTATGCGGTGGTTGGAAAGTCATCAGGATACGCCCTTACAACAAATAGCCTATACGTTAGGCGCTAAGCGGACCCACTTTCCGTATCGGGCTGCCGTGTTAGCTGATGATAGGGATGGCTTGACCTCCGTGTTAAAGCGAATTGTTAATGAAGAGATAGCGGAAACTCAGCAGTTAGCAGCCATTGAGAAGATTAATCATGTTGAGAAGACAAGTTTTAAGACAGCTTTCCTTTTTACCGGGCAGGGTTCGCAATATAACGGTATGGCGCGAGAGCTTTATAATGCACATCCGGAATTTAAACATACCTTAGACGAATGTGATCGACTTTTTCAAGCCTGGTTCAACGAGTCTTTATTAGATGTCATTTTTGAAGAAACTGATTCAGACGACGCTCGTTTGCATCAGACGCGCTATACTCAACCGGCGTTGTTCACGATGGAATATGCCTTAGCGGTGTTATGGCAGTCTTGGGGACTGTTACCTGAAGTGGTTATTGGCCATAGTGTTGGTGAAATTGCCGCGGCCTGTATTGCTGGGGTATTTTCTTTAAAAGACGGTTTGCATTTAGCGTGTCAACGTGGTTTGCTAATGCAAACAGAAGTAGAAACAGGTGCAATGCTGGCGGTTTTTACTGATGAAAATAACCTGAAAACACGTATAGCGACTTATGGCGATGAGCTCGTTATTGCCGCGGCAAATCATGCTCGTAGTATGGTGTTGTCCGGTACTTTTGATGCTATTGACGATATCACTTTACAACTTGAAAAAGATAACATTCGCTGTCAACGATTACAGGTATCCCATGCATTCCACTCGCCTATGATGCGGGCCTTAGAAGAATCATTTAGCAATATTTTACAGTCGATTAGTTTTAAAAAGCCGCAAATTAAGTTTATTTCTAGCTCAACTGGCAAATTAGAGGATGAGTTACTAACCTCAACGGCTTATTGGGTAGAGAGCGTTATCAAACCAGTAAGGTTTATCGAAGCCCTATCTCAATTAGAAGCAGAGCAGTGCGACACTTTATTGGAGGTGGGGCCGACACCGACATTATTGTCTTTTGTGCAGCAGCAAATGCCGGTTGATAATCTATTGGCACTCTATAGCATCAAGCCTAAACAATCTAATTGGCAATCACTCTATACCAGTTTGCAACAGTTGCACCTGGCTGGTCACCGAATTGATTGGCAAGCTTTTTATAATCCGTACGGACTGCATACCCTGGTAATGCCAACCTATCATTTTGAACCGCAGACGCTTTGGTTCCATACTACCGCTGATATGAAACCACAGAGTTTATTAGGCAAGGCAGATAACCAGTCGACACTGTTGTTGGGTAAGCAGCTGAAAATACCAAACTACAGTGATGTACGTTTTGAAAAAGTTATTCCCGGGCAATTAATGGGAGATTTGCAAGACCATAAAATTCTGGACTTTGTTACTGTACCGGGTGCTAGTTACATTGCCACTATGATGTCAGCTATAAATAGTGTCTATGAAAATGATAACTACTACCTCGAAGATATCTATTTTCTAACACCACTCATCTTGGTGCAAGAACACAACATTACCGTGCACACCGTTATTAGTAAAGATGACCAAGGTGAAGCCAGTGTGGCGGTTTATAGTTTAAAAGCCGGGGCAGAGGGTAATGATGGTGCTGATTGGCAAGTACATGCCACCGCCAAAATAAAAAGTCATGATGAGTCCCTGGCTGAAGACGGTATTTTGGATGTTGAAATTGATAATCTATCCACTCTATTTGTCGACATGGAACACCTCGATGAGGAATGGCAAGATGATAAGAATCCTGTCAAGGTATACAACCTGCTGAGTGCTGAGGGCTATGAGTATGGCGATGCATTTCGTTGGCTAGGGGATGGGTGGTATCGACATAAGCAGGCGCTACGCAAGATGGTGCCCCCTGCAGGAACTAGCAAAAAACAGCTGAATTATTTAGAACCTGGATTGCTAGATGCATGCTTTCACGCCTTAGCCTGTGCTCAAGATAACTTTCGCGCTGATAGTGATGATGAACTCAACATTGGTACAAGTAGTAGTGACATTTATATTCCTTCCAAACTATCGAAAGTGATTTGGCATAAGTTTCCTCAGCCTAGTGATCAGATCCAGTGTCTTGCCACGCTACACAATGATGAATGTGTTATTGGTGAGAGTTTTGTTGGTGGTGTTAAACTTCATAACCAAGATGGCGTATTGCTGGCCGAGCTGGTTGGTGCAGAAGCACGAAAAGTTTCTAAACGCTCCCTGAAAAAATCGTTAGAGATTGCAGTAGGCCGTAAGCCTGATGGTCTAGACGATATCTATGAAACAAGATGGGTGCCATCCATAAAAAATAATCTGGCGATTGCTGAACGCGAAAGCGAGGATTACTGGTTGCTGTTTGGTACAGATATCCAATTTAACCAGCATCTAGTAGATGGCATTGCTCTTTTGGGTGAACGTTGTTATCAAATCTATACGGGCTCATCCTTACAATTAGATACGGATAAAGATACGGCTGAACTAGCTACCGATAAAAGCAGTGTTAATCTAGTGGTTGATCCACTGTGTGAAGAGCACTATGTAGCTGTGTTCGAACACTGTTTGTCTACTTTGGCAGGAGACTGTCGCGGTGTTTTATTTACTGGTGATTGGTCGGCTGATTCGTCCCATGCTCTCAGTCAGCGCACTATGGCTGGGCTTTGTTTAGTGCGGGCAATGACATCTAAGTCCGTGAAAAAGCTACCTTTGTGGATTGTGTCGCGCCAAGGCCATCGCCTGCTATCAGATACAGTAGTAAATCCTTATGAAACGACTTTATCGGCGCTGGCTAAGGTTATTAATTTCGAGTATACCGATTTACCTTGTCATGTTGTAGATCTAAAGAGTGAGCCAAGTGCCGGTGACCTTTATAGTTTTGCCAACTGCCTTGCGCAAACTGAGAATGATACCGTGATGGCTATTCGCGGTGGGCAGTGTTATCGGGAACGGTTAGTCTCACTGAAACGGGGTGAATTTGTAGAGGCCAGCGATGCTGAGACGGCGCTTCGCTTAGTACCCTCTGAAGACGGGCGCATTGATAACCTGTACTGTGATCATGTATCTGTTGGCGCATTGTCTGAACATGATGTACGTGTAGCTGTTGATGCTAGCGCGCTTAATTTTCGTGATGTGCTGAATGCGTTAGGTATGTTACAGGCCCACGCGAAGGAACTGGGCCTACCCGAATTTTCTATGCCGTTAGGCTTTGATTTTTCCGGTTACGTTGTGGCAGTAGGGGATAAGGTGACCCGCTGTAAAGTGGGCGATAAGGTTTTTGGTGTTGCCAGCGGTTCTATGGCAAATCAAGTGGTAGCGGCGGAAGACTATGTTTGTATTCAGCCTGATTTCTTGAGTATGGCGCAGAGTGCTGCGTTGCCTACAGTTTACATCACTGCGTATTATGCCTTAGTGACATTAGCGCGTATCAAACCTAGTGATACCGTACTCATTCACGCAGCAGCCGGCGGGGTTGGCTTGGCAGCGGTAGCGATTGCACAAAGAGCAGGCGCACGTATTTATGCTACAGCGAGCCGCAGTAAATGGCCGTATTTGCGTGCTATGGGTGTAGAACAGGTAATGGATTCACGCTCCCTCGATTTCCGTGAGGAATTACTGACCCTGACAGACGGACGGGGTGTGGATATTGTATTGAACAGTTTGAATGGTGACTGGATAGGTGCCTCTGTTGATGTCTTACATACGGAAGGCCGTTTTGTTGAGATTGGCAAAATAGGCGTGTGGGACGAAGCCGAGTTCAAACAACGCAAACCGGCTGCAGATTACTATGTTTTTGATCTTGCAGAAACCACCGCAGACAATAGCGGACTGTTTGCTGAAATTCTCGATCAGGTTGTTGGTGATATTGAAGGGGGCGCTTTACCTCCGTTACCCATTACCGAATACCCCGTGCATCATGCGGTAGAAGCTTTCCGTTTTATGCAACAGGCAAAACATATTGGCAAAGTGATTGTGACCTTTCCGCCTCGACTGTCGACTGATAGCCCAGAAATTGATCCCGAAAGCTTGCCCGAAGCATTCCCCATTCACGCTGGCAGAAGCTATATTATTACCGGTGGTACGGGTGCACTGGGCTGGACTTTAGTTGAATGGTTAATTGGCAAAGGTGCTACCGCAT
>JANQMK010000146.1 GCA_028280085.1 Pseudomonadales bacterium | reverse complement strand
ACCACCCACCAAGGTGGAACGACAAGAGCACGTTCTAATTTATGATACCAATAGTTCAGATCTGCTAATAGATCTGCATGATAAATTCAACGCCGATGGCTTACAAAAATCTCTGTATCGGAATATGTCTACCGGGTTCAACTCCACTACCCGGACACATGAAAATGCAACCGGCTTAATGAGCCCAGAAGAGCTCACGACATTTATTATTGAGCATAATGTTAAACAAGTTATTTCGATTAACATGTATCTACTGGAATTAATCTTCAAACAATATCACATCTTTATTCTTGCAATATTTAAAAAACTAGATGTTGAGTACATCATAATTGATTGGGATCTTTACGGCATCTCAATGAACTTTGGCCTGAATAAAGCTGCCTATAACTATAGTGGTTTTAGTCGGTATTCAATTTACCCTAATATTGAAGAAAAGTGGGATACATTGCTAGGCATGAAGAATGTCAGCTATTATCCTTATCACTTTAGTCAAAAACAATCTATTACATTTCATTCCTTGCAAGACAATTATAAAATATTGTTAGCAACCAACTCCAGAGTCAAGGGTTTCTACCAGCCCTTAGTATTAGAACGCGTACTTGAAGCCATTGAGTTTACGGATGATGCTAATATATTTCATCAATTTCAATTTTGGTACCACACACTGCTTTATTTTGTACTGCATCACCTGAATTGCGATCAAACCACAAAACTCAAACTTAGATACTTATTAATGAATATCCATTTTCAGGGTATCGCTCTGCTAAAGTTCGAGGTAATCGATCAAATATCTATTGATAGAGAACTACTTCTATTTGGCGACGACTTATTAGGGGACCTATTTCCACACTATTACCAACAACGGTATTGCTCTTTAGACGAAATGTACTCTATGTTGAAGAGCAAAGAATATTTATATCTTCAAGTCAACAATATTTTTTCTTACCCTGAGCCTAATCCGGTAATGAGCAGAGCGATTAATGCAGCAGCTCCGTTTATCGGCTTTCCAGCAGTTGTAAAAACACCTGAACTGGAACCATTACAACAAATAGAGTACCGCGGTATCGAGGAGCTTAATCATAAACTCGATACGATCAATGATATATATAGCAACACTCAAGTGGTTAACACGCTCAACACGCTTAATGGCCAAATGGCAGATCACGCCAGCAATTTTGAACTCGCGTTATTGACTAACCAACCAAGTCTCAATAGCGGCTTCCATCAGCATTGTTTAGCCCACCGTTATTTATTTAATCCGCTCGCTAACCACTATATACATCAAAACCAGGATAAAATAGAAGACTTTATCAATAACCTATTACAAAAACGACCCTTTGATATTGAGCAGTCTAGAATGGCAAATAGGTCCTATGTTAAAAAGATTATTGCGCTAAGAGATTCTCACCATAATATCGAATAAATAGAGCAGATATGATGCAAGAAATTAACTGGTTTGGCACACTCCCCACTCAATGCAGAGAAAATTTACTAAAAATTCGCAAAAACATTTCAGCACAAGACAAACAGAAAATGCTCGAATATAGCGAAGAGTACTTTGATGGCCAGTCAGCTTACGGTTATGGGGGATATCAATATGATGGCCGCTTCACGACAGTCGTTCAGCGCTGGATTGACCACTATCATATTACCAAAGAAGCCAAAATTCTCGAGCTCGGTTGCGCTAAAGGTTACATCCTTTATGAATTCTTTAAACAGGGCATCACTGACCTGCACGGTATTGATATTAGTGACTATGCAATTAGCAATGTGCCCAAAGAGATACATGATAAATGCAGAGTGGGTTCAGCCCACGATCTGAGTATGTTTGCCGACAACTCTATCGACTTCGTTTACTCGAAAGACACCTTACACAATCTCAGCCCAACACAGGTAGATCAAGCCATTGCCGAAATCGCCCGTGTCAGTAAAGGGCCGGGCTTTTTACAAATCAACTCTTATACCAATGACAACCAGAAGATGGGATTAGAAACTTGGGTTATCACTATTAAAACTGTTCGTAGCGCTGCTGAATGGCTAGCAGTTTACAAAAAACATAATTATCAAGGCGACTACCATTTTCTAACATTTGATTATCTAGAATAGAAAACACTTAGATTAAATTACAACCATTCAATCAGTGGACTAGATAAGCAACAGCGCATCAGTCAAAAAAACAAACCGATCAAAACACGCTCATTGGGAGCGTAAACCTAACACCAATAGACCACACCTTAGTTGTTGATTTTACTATAATTTATGTTGTTATGGCACAAATTTCGCTTATAGACATTAAGTCGCCTGAGAAATGGCAATAACCTAGTGAGCGGCTAAACTATGGCTAAGACTTAATGGTCAGCAATTGGGTAACTGCAAGTTGAGAAATATTATGCGTGTCCTTTTTATCGAAAGAAACTTAAGAAATGAAAAACTGGGTATCATGTACTTGTCCGCTAGCCTAAAAGCCAATGGGCATCATGCTGACCTTATTCAAATTGATAAAGAAGATATAGACCAAAAAATTGCGAGCTATCAGCCTGACTATATCGCCTTCTCAATTACCTCAGGCGAACATATTGCGGCATTAAAGACAGCACATGATATTAAACAACGTTATCATATCCCTAATATTTTCGGTGGTCCTCACTGCACGTTCTTTCCTGAAATAGCCAGTGATCCTGTCACGGATTATGTCATCCAAGGCCAAGGCGAACAAGCCATACTAGACGTAGTTGAAGGTAGAGTCAGCAAGGGACTGCACAAAGCCGATATGACGAAAAGCCTCGACTCATTCCCTTTTCCTGACCGTGATATTTTTTACCAGTACGCAGAATTCCGCGATAACCCCATTAAAAATGTTATCACATCTCGTTCATGTCCATATCGATGCGCTTACTGTTATAACCATTCACAAATAGAATTGACCAAAATTGATCACGAAACCAAAGAGTGGTTTAACCGTCGTAGCGTTGATAACGTTATCGAGGAAATCAACGAAATACAGGCCAACTATCGGTTAGAGAAAATCATCTTTATTGACGATAGTTTCATTCAAAGCAAGAAGTGGCTGATTGAATTCTTAGATAAATACAGCGAAAAAGTTTCACTACCTTGGTTGTGCAGTTTGCGAGCCAATTGCTTTAACGAAGACCTCGCCAAGAAAATGTATGATGCCAAGCTAGAAATGATTAACTATGCCATTGAATCTGCAGATCCACATGTACAACAACATATACTCAATCGAGGCAATATTAAAAATAGCGATATTCTCCGCGCGATTCGCCTGTTTGGTCAATTTGGCGTACGAGCACGTATGCAGAACATGATCGGTCTACCGTTAAAGAACACCCTTGAAGACGCGCTCAATACTTTACAATTTAACCTACATTTTAAAGTAACCGACGCCTGGTGCTCCATTTTTCAGCCTTATCCTCGAACGGCACTGGGCAAGTATTGTCTCGAGCATGGTTATGTCTCAGAAGACAATGTAGATGCATGCCATGAATCTTTCTTTGATAAATCTATACTCGATATTGACAATAAGAATGAAATTTTTTCACTTCAAAAACTTTGGTATTTTATTGTGGAAGGCGACATACCGCTAGATCTAGTACAAATACTAATTCGCGGTGAGATATCTGACGCGCTTGCCGATGAGCTGCAAGAACTACGTTACGCCTGTAGCCGCAAAAAACTCTATGGCATTCAATCTCCACAAACGGAAGACAAAGTAAGATTTAGTAGGGAACCACCGATAAATAACAGCAGTAGATCTTCTGAACCAAATGATAGCTCTCTACAGACACAAGTTAATAAAGCGCTTGAGCCGTTAGATTTACCCCTAGAGTTTAGTCACCTGATCGCAAAGATACATTTCAAACCTGAACAAATTGATCAGCTTATTCGATATAACCGCGGGGAAAAGATATTTCCTGATCCTATTTACACCCTCAATAATGATACTGGAGAACTGCTTAATCCGGCAGAGTCAATCTATCTAAGAGGAGTAGACGATGCGGAAAAAATGGATATCGAAAACATTACACCAGTGAAGTTTATGGCGGGTATGGACAAAACGCGAGATTCGCTTATATCACAGCAATTGTAGAAGTGTTTGTTCGGTAATTGTATCAGATCCATTTTAGGTAAACGGATCAACACATGATGCATCTTTTACAAGGAATCAAGAAAGTCCAAATGGTCCTCGCCATGAAATATATGCTTAGAATTTTCTAAAACAGACGTACCCGCCTGTTCTTGATTCACAACATCACCAGGCACGACTGATTGTCCAACCAGTGAATAACCTTTCGCACTTAATGCCTTACTTTCTACCACTGCAATACTATCGAGATACAGACTAAAGTCTTCTGCATATTTATCTTTAAGATTATTTTCTACAGCACTAAACTTCTCAGTCACATAGTCCACTAATCGACTGTCAGCCGCTGTACAGTGCTTTAACTTTTCGAGAGATTTGTCAGGCAACATATCCAAACTAAATGGTTTACTCTTAACACTATAGTTGACTCTCATATTGAAGGGCATAACGGCCCACTGGGCTAACTCAGCCAGAGCGAAAGCAAAACCTGGCATTTGGTCTAACGAAGCAGCAATGTGGAAATGTTTATCTATTACTAATTTTGCCTTTTCAAACAATGCATCATCGTTAATAGGATAGTAAAACGACTTTTCGCCAAACATCGCTTCGGGCAATAAATGCTGCGACCTCATATCGTCAAACACCATCCTCTCCTGTAGCAGGCTAAGCCAGCGACAAGTAAAATTAAGTGAATCGGGTAGCTGATCAATATAACTGTCTATCGGTAGTCGAGTATGTTCTCGATTAATATGCCAGCTATACAAAGAAATAAGCTGGTCAACAGGGGGGCGTACTGTGGTAACATAGTAATAGGGCCGATCTGTCATGATATGTGCAATATATGGCTCCTCAACTAACAGATAATGGCTTTCTGCGATCAATTGTTGTTGCTGTTCAGCTGACGCGTTAACATCAAAAGCCCGCCAAGAATACCCCATCAAATTGCAGTAACGGCGAATCAAATGACGCACTGTCGAACTGCCGGTGCGAGGAATACCAAAGTGGATATACAGTGGTGTATCTTTATTGATAGGATGCTTTCTCTTTAAATAATAGTATTTCACGTAAAAACCTTCACCCTTTATTTATCTCTTATTTCTCTCTACGGACTTGCCAATAACGATCGATCCGTATCTGCGTTAAATTCCTTTTCAGTAATAGAGCAATAATGTTGGACCAGGCCTGATAAGAATCGAATCACGGTATCTCGCCACAGGCAGTAAAACTTCAGCTTATTCTCCCAAGCCATGTCAGCAAAAGAATAGCCATATAAAATAAATATAAAGTGCCGCATGCTACCCCTTAACAGGCTTTGTGCAACTCGATTGCCCATCTGCTCTTCGCGCTCCATATGATAGACAATTTTTCCACACAGCAGAGAAATATCAGATAGCTCATCGACAGGTTGTGTTAACAAGCCAATAATATCTGCAGTGTTTCTCGCTAAACTCTTTTTGGCCACAGCAAGCCTGTCTTCAATCATATCAGACGTAAGATTGTGCGCATCAACAGAGAATAGAAACTGGCTAAAACAAGCATAATTTTGGGAACGCCTAGCATCAATAAACGCTGCTATACTCTCAGTGTTTATCAACGTCGAATGAGCCAATGCGACACCCATGGATAGATTATATACTTGCCCTCCATAATAGTTTACGGCTTTAATTTGATTTTCCATGGTAAGCTTAGCCATCAACATCGCTTTATCCGTTAAAAGATCATCGCCTGTCACTGATTTGACTGTAAAAAGCGCCTTATCAGTAAAGTCTATATTCTGCTTGAGATCCCTATGTAGATCATCTTCATCGTAAACGGTGCCCCCAGCGTGGTGTTGATGCTTATTGTCAAAACCAAAATCAACACCACATAGAATTATGTCTGATACCTTATAGTACATTGCAATAGATAATGCCGAGTTTACCACCGTAGAAGAGGAGTAAGGCATTTCCGCAACTAGCTCACTAAATAAGTCTCGACATACTCCTATATCCTTTTGAAAAACCCTAGTGTTTGCAAATAATTCAAATACATGAGGATTAACTTGTACACCGCCAATAAATTCAATATCTGCTAACCACGACTTATCATCAATATAATTTAATACATTCCAAATAATGGCATCCGATTCATTTTCTACATGAATATCTGGCTTAATGCCGAAATGATAAAGCGCTTTCAGCGCGGTACCGCATGAGATAATTGTAGCTATGTCCTTTAGTTGCCCTAATTGAGCAAGACGTTTTTCAAGGGAAGGTCCCGCACCGACAACAACGACCATGGACTTAAACAACCCTTCAGAGCCACTCATCAAGGGTAATGGCTGGATTTCTTTGTGGACATTATGTAGCGCATTGTTCAATTGATTTACCTCATCATCGTAATTGCCCAAAGCGAAATAAGCTCTAGGTAGATCACTATTAATAGCCTGCGCAATGGCGTGAAACTGTTTATCACTACGATGATTATAAAATAAGGTCATCACCGGAAAGATGGGTCGGTGACTGAGTAATGTATTCCATAAGGCAGAGCCGAGTGCTTCGTTATTTCCATTTAATAAAACAAAGCTTGCCTTACGGCCATTGTCACCCTGATAACGCGACAATATACTGCTCCAATCAATACAATATAAACTGAAAGCAAACCGATCAAAATCATTTTCTACAATGACCAATTGATGTATGTCTTTTTGAGCCAGTACTGCTTCGATATGAAACCCAAGCCCCACTCCTAAAAACACTACCATAGGATAGAAGTCTTCCAATCTGTATTTAACTTCCTCTCCTATAATAAACGGGTCATGCTGAACCAATTGACAAGCTTTAGTACGAAAATAGTATTGCTCCGGTTCCGTACTGTCGTCGGCAAGAGATATCTGCGGTACTATGTAGCTG
>JANQMK010000122.1 GCA_028280085.1 Pseudomonadales bacterium | reverse complement strand
AGATCACGATTTTTTTCGCGGTCACGAATAGAGGCAAAGATTTGGTAAAACTGCACTAGGATGCCGCAAAGTATAATGAGTGCGCCGGCGCCGGCAATCATCAACCAGAAGTTCCATTCAGGATTATCATAGTAGTTGAGGCGGCGAGTCATACCCATAAAACCCAGCACATACAGTGGCATAAATGCGCAGAAGAAACCGACAGTCCACAAACCACATGCCCATTTGCCAAGCGTCTCATCGAGCTTAAAGCCTGTAGCTTTAGGGAACCAATAGGCAAGCCCGGCAAAGTAGCCGAAAAGCGAGCCGCCAATAATGACGTTATGGAAGTGCGCCACCAAAAACAGACTGTTGTGGAATACATAGTTCGCCGCTGGAATAGCGAGCATCACACCACTCATACCGCCAATGGCAAATGTCAAAAAGAAAGCCACGGTCCACCACATAGGCGATGTGTATTCCACCCGCCCTTTGTACATGGTGAATAACCAGTTAAATAACTTAACGCCAGTGGGTATGGATATAATCATGGTGGCAATGCCAAAGAAAGCGTTAACACTGGCGCCTGCCCCCATGGTAAAAAAGTGATGTAGCCACACAACAAATGATAACAACATAATACAAGCGGTTGCCCAAACCAATGATGTATAACCAAACAAACGTTTGCGTGAAAAAGTGGCAGTCACCTCAGAGAAAATGCCAAAGGCTGGCAAAATCAGGATGTACACCTCGGGATGCCCCCAGGCCCAAATGAGGTTGACATACATCATTTGGTTACCGCCCATATCGCCTGTGAAAAAATGGGTGCCGATATAGCGGTCCAGGGTTAGCAAGGTGACACATACCGTAAGAATTGGGAACGCGACCACAATCAATACATTGGCGCACAGTGATGTCCAGGTGAATACAGGCATCTTCATTAAGGTCATGCCCGGTGCACGCATGCGTAATATGGTTACCACAAAGTTAACCCCAGTTAACAGGGTTCCAATACCGGATATCTGCAGTGACCAAAGCCAATAATCTACGCCTACCCATGGACTGTATTCCAATCCCGACAAGGGGGGATAGGCCAACCAACCAGTGGCTGCAAACTCACCGAGAAACAAGGATATGTTGAGCATTAACGCACTTACGACAAATAGCCAAAAGCTGAGAGAGTTTAAAAATGGAAATGCGACATCCCGTGCGCCGATTTGCAGAGGCACGACAATATTCATCAGGCCAACAATAAAAGGCATTGCAACAAAGAAAATCATTATAACGCCATGGGCGGTAAAGATTTGGTCGTAATGTTCTGGCGGTAAATAACCCGCACCTGTTTCACTGGCCACTGCGATAGCCTGTTGTGATCGCATAAGCAAGGCATCAGAGAAACCTCGAATAAACATGATAAGGGCAACCAGGATGTACATGATGCCAATTTTCTTATGATCGACCGAGGTCAGCCATTCATCCCAGACGTATTTGAGTTTACCGAAATACAGGACAGAACCTAAAATACCAATGGTACCAATTAAAACAACCGTAAAGGTCGTTACCAAAATTGGATCGTGGTACGGAATAGAATCGAGTGTAAGTTTGCCGTAGAGGAAATGCGGGTCAGTTACTACGGTATGGTTACTCGCCATTTAGCCCTCCGGTGTAGTGCTCGATGATTTGGGTAAACAGAAGTGGATTAACTGAAGAGAAATGCATCGGTTTGACATCGCGACTTTTCTCTCGCAATTGCTGAAAGCGCTTATCGTTCAGTATCCCGGGCGAACGTTTAACTTGCTCAACCCAAGATTCGAAATCCTGCTGGTTTTTGGCGATAGCAGAAAACTTCATGCCCGAGAAACCGAAACCGCTATAGTTGGCTGATATGCCAGGGTAAACTCCTTCTTCACTCGCCATTAAGTGAACGCGGTTTTCCATGCCTGACATGGCGTAGATTTGTGTGCCAAGATGTGGAATAAAAAAGGAGTTCATAACGGTATCGGAGGTCACTAGAAACTCTACTGGAGTATCGACCGGCATAGCGATTTCATTGACAGTAGCAATTTCATATTCGGGATAGATAAACAGCCATTTCCAATCCATCGCGACGACTTGAACCACCATAGTTTCTTTGTCGGATTCAATGGGTTTGCGGGGGTCCAGTGAATAAGAGGTTATATAAGTGATAATGCCCAAAGTAATGATGATGAGTATGGGAACAGCCCAAACCACTGCTTCTATTAGGTTTGAATGTTCCCAGTTGGGTTTGTATTCGTTACTTGTGTTGGTCGCTCGATACTTATAAGGAAACCAGATGCCCATGATGATGACTGGGACAACGACAATCAACATGACCAATATAGAAATAATGATAATGTCCATTTGCTGACTGGCAATAGGACCTTTGGGGTCAAACAAGACCAGGTTGCACCCGTTTAAAAGCATACTTAACAGTGCCAATACTAATAGCTTTATGTTTGTGGTACGGCTTCTATTCACAATCAAACCTTCATAATCAACCAACAAGGATGTTCTTTATCAAAACCCTAAAAAAAGCGCGCGTTTTTACCTAAAACGATGCTCATAGTTGTATTCTGTGACTACTAATTCTCAACGTGCTCGGATAATTAGCAAAAAAATCGCTAGGCTCCGAATATGTGGGGGCATTGCTAAGTTGTCTACATACTCACTTTAGCACACCACTTCAAACACCGTATAACGACGGGATTTTGAGCAGCTAGGCAGGAAAAAGTAGAAAGACAGCACCGCTGGTTTTCGTACTTTATTCTAATTGCAAGTTAAGGTTAGGCTTTTCTAATGGACTAAAGAACTAACTGAGTGTTTGGCTCCCTCCAACAACTAGGACAATCAATAATAGTAGGGCAATCAATATAGGGAAATAGGGGTTAATTACTACATATATTGAAATTTCAGTAATTTGTGAAATTCTAGCGTTTTATTGCGCGCAAATCAAAGAGTTTTTTTATGTGGGAAATAACACATTAGTACCGACGTAAAAGCGTAGGTTTGAGATGGATTCTAGATGCAACGATATCAGGTCATAGGGCGCGCCAGAAATCTGTCCATTGGGCCTTATCCAGGTTTCAAAAGGAAGACCGTATAAGCGTTGCAGATTTCGTTACCTCTAAAGTTTGTTTTGCTATCGCGAAGTCTTCTGTGGTTTCTTGCGCTCCCAGTAAGCACGGAAAATACCTAGCGCAATAAAAGGTAAGAGGTAGAAAGTAGTTTCGCCAGGAGGCTCCCCCGAAACTGCCTAATAGCCAAAAAGTAATATCTTGCAGTTGTCGGTTATCGGCAAAAAAGTTCATCATTCCAATACCAGCCGCAGAAAAACTGGTAAGTACAATACTAACGATAGGAAGGGTAACGGTAACCACCCTTCCTTCTACTTCTGAGAAGATTCATACCATCCAGGTGACCGGTATGCCCATTGCAAAAGCGGCAAGCGGGATTCCCCTCATGTCAAGGAAAGGGGCAGAACCAAAAACGATCCTGATCGCTGCGCCAAATCCTGCTCCGGAAATAATTCCGATCAAACTAGGATCGGCTAGCGGATTGCGGAAAAGGCCTTGCAAAGTGGCGCTGGCAATACCTAATGGTGTGTCAACCGAAGTTGCTAAAGCCACTCTTGGCAAGTGGATAAACATGAGCACATGATAGCTAGTTGATTGATCGGACCGTAGCGAATTCCATTCGGTGATAGGGAGATGGTAGGCGCCATTAAAAATAGCTATAAATTATCTTGCATGGCATATAGTTATTGCAAAAAAATAGGAATAAATAACAGTGGTGTGATTGATAATCATTCTCGTTTGTCATAAGATATGATTGCGTTTATAACAGGGCAGGTGCTATTGGGCCTGAGCCGAGAATTTTTAGTGCTTTGAGATTTGAGGAAGATAAAGTGTCGAAGTTTATACAAGAAAGAGTAACCTACATCCACCACTGGAATGATACGCTTTTTAGTTTTCGTACCTCGCGACAACAGTCATTGCGTTTTGAGAATGGCCATTTCATTATGGTCGGGCTTGAAGTCGACGGTAAACCGTTGATGCGGGCCTATAGTTTAGCAAGTCCCAATTATCTTTCAGAACTGGAGTTCTTTAGTATCAAAGTCCAGGATGGCCCGCTGACGTCTCGTTTGCAGAAAATAAAAGTTGGTGATCTTATTATCATGAGTACCAAACCAACTGGCACACTTATCACCGGCAATCTGCTACCAGGCAAAAATATGTATTTGCTTGGAACAGGTACTGGGTTAGCACCTTTCTTGAGTATCATTCGTGATCCGGATGTCTATGAGAAATTTGAGAAAGTTATTTTAGTGCATGGTGTTAGAGAAATTTCAGAGTTGGCCTATCAGGACATGATAGAGAACGAACTGCCGAATGATGAATACCTCAGTGAGCTTATACGTGAAAAATTGGTTTATTACCCCTCCGTGACTCGCGAGCCTTTCAGAAACAATGGTCGTGTTACTGACTTACTTATCAGTGGTAAGCTGTTTCGTGATATAGGCCTGCCTAAGCCAAATACTGAGGATGATCGGTTTATGCTTTGTGGTAGTCCGAGTATGCTTAAAGACACCTGCCAGATTTTAGATAATTGGGGGTTCCGAGAGTCTCGGCATGGACGACAGGCTGATTATGTGATTGAGCGGGCTTTTGTAGAGCAATAACTTCTCACTTGTTCTATTAATTTAATGGGCAGTGTAATGGCGCCTTTGGCTTTTTACATGGTATTGAAGAAAACGGCGCTTATGCCTCGTTAACATACCTCGCTTACTCTGAAAGCCGCTTTTCCGGCGTATAAAGCCGGTAGTCTCGCTTTTATTAACGCCAGCTCCTCGTCTTTTAGCATGCCGTGCAATGTCAGCGCCGTAATTTGGGCACTGCGTTGCAAGCTCTCTCTTGCGCATGAGAGAACTGCTTGTCGTCCTTTTCAACCATTTTATCGGTACACAGTACGACTCAAGTTTAGTAACCCACAAGCATGTCGCTTGCTGAACTTATGTTTCTCAATTAAATGCGAGACTACCTGCTTCTAGTTTCCAGGCGTCACCACTTTGACACTATATCTTCTCACGCGGTAACTTCCAGCATCTTTTCAGCTAACAGTTTCATTAATTTTGCTTGATGAGTTGCCTGGGCTCGGACATCATTCCTGCCAACAGCTGCTGAATGCATTACTGCATTACACCAATCATAATTTAGAGCAATTTAAGCTAGGGTAAAATACTGGCGTTTAATGGTCGAATGATATGCTGTTTAACAACTTGATTTTCATCGAGGTCGCTTACCTTCTTGTATTGTACGATTTTCAAAACAAGTAACAGCCAATCTTAAGGACTTTTATGATTTATGAGCATGGGATGGGGTAGGTGGGTTAACTTATTGAGCAGCGCGTTGTAAGATAAGGGTTGTTGGTGGGAGAGGGTTCAATCTAAACTTTGGACCAAAACGAGGGTATCAATCCTTTGGAGGCAACAATGTCTAGATTTCGTTACTTGCTGAACCTTAGATGTGCATTGGCCTGCCTGTGGCTAACGATCTCTATGAGTTATGCCGAGAATAGCCGAGCGTTTGAAGTGTTGACGCTACATGAGCTTGTTGTCCACTGCGAGCAACTTGATGCTAAACCTGATAGCATTGACGGGGCATACTGCCTGCGATACATCCAAGGTTTTATTGATGGCGCAATCGAAACGGACACACGAATATTGAAAAGTCTTACTAATGATTCAAAAGGCGGTTTCACAGAGCGAGCCACGAGAACACGCATTCCAGGGCGCTCGTCTTCTGACCGACCGGGAGAACTAGCAGGTTTTTGTCTCGATGACTCGCTACCTTTGCGTGACGTAGTGAATACTGTAGTTGCTGATTTAATCGTGCTTGACAAGCGCGAAAAATCGACGACACTCGCACGTGTAGCTGTCGATGATTCCTTGCGCCAGCATTATCCTTGCCGAAAATAGAGACATGACGACAAAACATCATACAACACCGCTTCAAATACTTGGTACATTTTTCGTTCTGATGATCAGTTGGTTAGTGTGGTCAGGACTCTATAAGCCGCTCTTGATTGCGTTAGGTGTTTTCTCCTGCCTGCTGAGTCTGTGGCTGGCCCAACGCACCGGTTTTTTTGGCCATGCTATCCCTTTTCGATCTTTGCTGCGACTGCCGGCATTATGGTATTGGCTGCTGAAAGAGGTGGTGAAATCCAGTATAGATGTGGCGCGGATTGTTTTATCGCCCTCTCTGCCGATTTCGCCAGAGTTGGTCGAGCTAACAACGACTGAAAAAACCGATGCCGGCAAGGTGATTCTAGGTAATTCCATTACTCTGTCGCCAGGTACGGTAACGATCGATGTCGATGAAGACCGTCTCCTCGTTCATTGCCTCACTACCGAAAGTGCTGACGCTTTACGCAGCGGAGAAGTTGAACGGCGTACCGCCAGATTGGAGATTACTTGATCATGTATTTTGTCGTTTCACTGGCTATTTTGATGACAATGGTGCTGGCTCTGGTTCGCGCCCTACGAGGCCCCTACATCTTCGACCGAATATTGGCAGTGAATATGTTCGGCACGAAAACGGCTCTGCTTCTGTCTCTGACCGCTTTTCTATTTGATCGGCCTGATTTTCTGGATCTGGCGCTGGCCTATGCACTCATCAATTTGGTTGGTGTTCTAGCGGTGCTGCAATTTACCCAGATGAATCCTGGCAAGGCTACTGAGGCAAATAACAATGATTGAGGTTGCCCTGGATATTCTCAGTTGGATTCTGCTTTGCCTGGGAGGTGCCTTCGTGTTGATTGGCGGCATTGGTGCATTGCGACTACCAAACTTCTACACCCGTTTACATGCAGCCAGCCTCACCGAGACCATGGCAACTATTTTGATCTTTACTGGCTTGATAATTCAAGCAGGGCCGTCACTCGCAGCGCTGAAACTCGTTGCCATTATGGTTTTCCTATTATTGACTGCGCCCACCGCCAGCTATGCACTTGCCAACGCTGCACTGCAGTCTGGTGTGCGTCCGGCAGCCGACAAACGGGACGGTGAATTATGATAATCTTGTTTGCGCTATTCCTATTATCATTGTTGGTGGTCTCCGCGTTGGCAATTGTACGAACCGACAATTTGTTTGTCGCGGTCATGTTGACCTCAATATTTAGCTTACTGATGGCTGCCAACTTCTTTATTCTCGATGCAGCGGATGTTGCCCTGACCGAAGCGGCCGTCGGTGCTGGTATCACCACAGTGATTTTTCTGTCGGCGCTTGCGCT
>JANQMK010000113.1 GCA_028280085.1 Pseudomonadales bacterium | reverse complement strand
TGATAGACCATCGTTAATATTACGCTCGACATTTTCAACCACGACAATAGCGTCATCTACCACAATACCAATGGCCAATACCAAGCCAAACAGAGATAGCGCATTCAGTGAAAATCCGAACAAGTGCATAACAGCAAAGGTGCCAACCAGAGAAATCGGTACAGCGATTAAGGGAATAATGGAAGCACGCCATGACTGCAAAAATAAGATAACAACAATAACAACTAAGAGTAGTGCTTCAAATAGTGTTTTCACAACGGCTTCAATCGAACCACGGACGAAAACCGTAGGGTCATAGACAATAGAGTATTCAACCCCTTCCGGAAATGTCTTTACAAGTTCACCCATTTTAGCGCGCACATCATCGGAGATTTGAATGGCATTAGAACCCGGTGCCTGAAAGATCGGTAAAGCAACAGCCGGTTGATTGTTCAGCAACGAACGTAAGGCATAAGAATCAGCGCCTAATTCAATTCGCGCTACATCTTTTAAACGGGAAACTTGTCCGTCATCGCCAACTTTAATAATGATGTCACCAAATTCGTCCGTCGATGTTAAACGACCCTGCACATTAATCAATAATTGAAAGTCATTGCTACCGGTCGGCTGAGCACCGAGACTGCCTGCCGCCGCTTGCTGATTCTGCTCGCGGATTGCAGCGGCGATATCACCGGGGTTTAATCCTAGCGCCGCCACTCTTTCGGGATCTAGCCAAACACGCATGCTATATTCACCGGCGCCAAATAGCTCGACATTACCCACACCGTCTATCCGCGCCAGTTCGTCTTTCACATTAAGATGGGCATAGTTGGAAAGATATAGCATATCATAGCGATTATCAGGCGATGTCAGGTGTACCACCATAGTGAGATCTGGTGACGATTTAGAAGTAACAACACCAAGCCGTTGCACCTCCAGTGGCAAACGCGGCATCGCCTGAGCGACACGATTCTGCACCAATGTCTGAGCGTCATCGGGATCAGTGCCGATCGCAAACGTGAGAGTTAAGGTCATTCGACCATCCGCTGTCGCCTGAGATGACATATATAACATATCCTCAACGCCATTAATGGCCTGTTCTAATGGCGAGGCAACGGTTTCTGCTATCACCTGTGGATTAGCGCCGGGGTAGTTCGCGGTGACAACCACTGTCGGAGGCACAACTTCAGGATATTCTGTGATAGGCAATTCCCATACTGCGAGGGCACCAGCTATAAAAATCAATAACGATAACACACCAGCAAAAATAGGACGTCGAATAAAGAATTGAGAAAACTTCATATTAACCCCCTACTACTGCATCTGATACCACCACATCTGCCGATAGCGTTATAGTCGAGTTATGATCGGCCTGTTTGGCCAACTGAGGCCTATTCATCAGTTGATCGACTCGCTTTTGCATAGCTCGCAAGGCCGCTAGTGTTTTTTCGCTCGTCATAGCAACCCGTTGTGGCACTACCCGTGTGCCGGGGCGTACTCGTTGTAAACCATTAACAACTATGGTGTCAGTAGGTGATAAACCTGATTTAATAATACGTAAGCCTGCAATTTTTTCACCCAGGATGACAGGGCGGTATTGCACAACATTCTGTTCATCAAGCACTAATACAAACTTATTACTTAGATCTGTGCCAATCGCCTTATTATCAATCAATATGCCTTGATAACTCGCGCTGCCAACTAAACGGATACGTGCAAATAAGCCTGGGATAAACTGTTGATTGGTATTATCAAATACGGCTCTACCACGGATTGTACCGGTGGCAGGATCAACTTGGTTGTCAACAAAGTCGATATAGCCCTGGTGAGAATAATCATCGTCGGCAACTAAAGCCATATAAACCGGGGTCTTAGTCTGCCTCGAGCTTACCCTAGTACCTTGCCGATCAAGCTCGACATATTTAAGATAAGTCTGCTCATCGGCATCGAAGTAGGCATAAGTTTTATCAATTGAAACGATACTGGTGAGGACATCACGCCCCGCACTGACATAGTTACCTTGAGTGGTCAATGCGCGAGATACCCTACCATCAATTGGTGCCGTTACTTGCGTATATTCAACATTGAGCTCAGCCAAATCTAGCTCTGCTTTAGCAGCTTTGACGTTGGCCTGCGCTTGTAGAAAACTCGCTTTACGGTTATCAACAATCTCGCGCGAAATAGCCTGCTCTAACGCTAGATGCTGCGCGCGCTGGTAATTCGAACGAGCTAAGCTAAGATCACTATTGGCAGCGCTCAATTGTGCCTGAGCGCGGTTTAGTTCCGCTTTAAAAGCGCGGTCATCAATCGTAAATAATGGCTCGCCAGCTTTCACCAACGCCCCTTCAACAAAATTGACTGTTGCAATATAACCTGAAACCCGCGGGCGCTGCTGAACACTTTCCGGGGCCTGTAACCGCCCGGTGAATTCATCCCATTCCGTGAAATGTTCATACACTACAGCGGCGACAGATACCTCTGGCACCATCGCTGTCGACACAGGAGTTGCCGGCGGTTCATCGGCACAACCGATTAACGTGACAAGGATTGTGACAATCAGCGATTTCCAGGTCCATGGCTGGTGGTTCATATCATTGCTCCTCAACAATTAACTGATAGATAAAGTATGAGGGCAATCAATCAATAAAAATAATTTTGATTTTATATAATATATATCACAAAATATGATGTATTAGTCTATAGATAGGCGGTACAACTCAACTATAAAGCACATATATATTAATGACTTAGATAATATACGCATAAGCAAATAAACAATATGATTATTTTTAAAACACAATGCTAGTTTTGTTGTTAATCAGCCATCAGATGCTAGCCATGAGGAGCTAAAATGCGACACCAAGAACTGAATCTGCTTACCGTATTCGATGCCATTATGACCGAAGGCTCTATCACTCGTGCTGCAGAGCGGCTTGCTATGACCCAACCAGCGGTCTCCAACACTGTCTCACGCATGCGCAGCTTATGGAAAGACGAGGTTTTCATTAAAGATGGGCGTAACATACAGCCTACCCTCTACGCAAAAAACTTATGGGCAGAAATTAAAGAACCACTGCAACAGCTAGACCGCGCCATTACCCCAACAGCTTTTGAACCAGGCACAGCCAAACGAACTTTTCGTATCGCCTCAGCTGATGCCATCATCGATATCGCTTGGAAACCACTACGACAGATCATTGAACGCGAAGCCCCAAACATCAATGTGTATGCTATGCCCTACACTATTGTTAACGGTCAGCAACTACTGGATGATGCCGAAGTAGATTTAGTCATCGGCACCCTAAATATTGTCCCGAGTATGATCACCAGTACCTACCTATTTAGCTCATGTTATGTTTGTGTCATGCGTCCAGACCATCCACTCGCCAAAGCCGATCTCACTTTGACGGAGTTCGCTGCTGCAGATCATCTACTGGTGTCATTGTCAGGCGATACCGTGGGCTTTACCGATCAAGCCCTCGCCCAACATGGTCTTAAAAGGCGTATTGCAATGACCGTCAACCACTTCTCGGCGGTATCCTCACTATTACAAAGCAGTAACCTTATTGCCATTGTGCCATCAACAGTAATGGAAAACGATATTTTTAGTAAAAAACTCGCCGTAACTTGCCCACCGGTTGACATACCACAGAATCAGCTCAACTGTTACTGGCATAAACGGCAAGAAAACGACCCCGCGCTCATCTGGATACGCGATAAAATTTCAGCCATTATCAGGACCTATGCAGAAGCACATTATGAAAAACTAGACGGTTATTTTTGTAAAAAATGCTAAGGGTCTAGTTAAGGCATAGCAATGTCAAATAGTGTTTTTATAACGCTCTTCTGCCGGCTAAATACAAAGGCACGATCTGCATCCAGTAAACCAAAGCGACCGTCGATTAATTCAGTCACTGATATTTGTTTACTTTCAAGTAGCCGTAATGCATCGGTAAAGTTGCCGCAACGTGAGCCTTTAATCTGCAACTCGTCTACCACAATTCGAGTGGCATCCAGCGACACATTGCTTGGGTAAGTACTTTTCAAGATGATAACCCCTCGCGCTTTTACCAAGGCTAAAGCAATATCAAATCCCGACGCATTACCAGTACATTCGACAACATAATCAAAACTCCGCGGGCTTAACTCGGTTACTGAGTCAACTCTTTTCAGATCATTCGGCAAACGTGCCAGCTTGTCTTGATGTTTACCCAATACAGTAATTTGATCACTGTAAAGTGCTAGTACTCTGGCAATCAACTGTGCCATACGCCCGTCACCCACCAACAATAAACGATGTGATGCGAAGTCTTTATCGGCCACTTGCAGTTGCGCTAACACATCCATAGCAGCGGCTAACGGCTCGGCAAAAACCGCTTCATCATTCGATACCGTGTCTGGCACCACAGTTAAGTTTCGCATCGGCAAAGCCAGATACTCTGCAAAAGCGCCGGACCAGTCTCGTATTCCCAATACTCTGCGTTGTTCACAGTGCTTTTTCATGCCAGCTAGACAGTATTGGCAGCATTCACAACTGATATTGATATCTCCGACAACACGTCGCTGCAGCAGTTGATCAGGGCCTTGTTCAACAAAACCAACAAACTCATGGCCAAGCACACCCTCAAACTCATACATGCCGTGCAGCAACCCGATATCCGTGCTGCAAATGCCAGCTTGTATCACGCGAACTAAGCAGTGATCTGTTGCCAAAGCTGGCGTCGGCAAGGCATCGCGATAGCAAAGTTTGCCCTGGTGTAAGCATAATGCGCGCATGTCATCTCTCTGTTGGATTTTTTTAGCAGTCGATAGCGTGAGCCCGAGGATAGTAACACTCGTCAACGCAACACAACAGGTATTAACAATCAACCATCTGAACAATTATCAAGCACACCAATCAGGATAAATTAGTTTTTCTACAAATGGCACAAACATTGCTCTATTTAATTCAATAGTAATCAAAAGGGTCGAAAAAATGTCAGTTATACCTTTCATCACACGCAATCACCAAAACGCTGACGGTAAGAAACCGCAGCAATCGCAGATAAAACAAGCAGTTACCGACGCGGAAATTATTTCGCTAGATAGTAAGTTGCAGGATAGAGGCGTGCTACTGGCAGCACCGTCCAAAGTAGAAGCGCAAATCAAATCCGATCTCATGATACTTAAACAAGAATTTTTTGACATTCTGCCCAAGTCAAAGCGCAACAGCTGTATTCGTCTAAGTAGCGCAATGACTTACACTAAAGACGATGAACCTGTAAAACCAAGCGCCATTCAATTGGAAGGTGATATCATCTTAAAACAATTTTATCAGTCAGTTTTTAACGATGACGACACCTATTTAGAAATATTTAACTGGCTCAAGGTCAACATATCATTAATAGCCTATGCCAAGGAAGTCACTGATTATAGTATTAAACACACATTATCACCGATAGAAGCATCAAGAAAATACTCACATATTAACAGCGACAATAACGGTATCGATTTTTGGCTAGAATATCGCGATGACAAGCTGATTGCCTGCGCACAAACACCGCTACAGCGCTACTGTAAGGCCAGCTAATTTTGCTAATCATCTGACAAAATGAGTTTAATAAAAATGGCGGCTGGCAAAAATAATTGCAGCCGCTGCTTAATTTTTCTTTAAACGCTGGCTAATATGTGGAAAATTAATAATAAAAATGAAGCCATAAATAAGTTCCAAACAAATGACAACAATTTGAAAAATCCCAGCGTACAAACATAAGAGAGGAGTAACAAATATCATTACGGTTAGTACTATCCACGCATTAACACTTTTAAATTTATCAAAAGGTTTGATTTGCACGACCAACTTTAACAACCAATAAGTCACTACAAAGACAGCTAGCCACGCTAAGTATTGATTACCCAGCCACTTAATGATAGCAAAACCCGCAATCAAGCCAAAGCCATGGACATAAAATACCATTAGTGAATTTTGACCAAAGAAAAGCAGAATGTTATCAGGTTTTTTAGGCGGCCCGTGAAACCATTGGCGTCCAACATAAAAGCTAGCAAACAGAACCCCAGAAGATATAAGAAAATAGCCCGGCGTCATATCGAACTTATCATAAAAAAGTACTTCCGAAGGAGCCAACCAATAGACAATTAGAGCTAATACGAAAAATACCGCAGCCCAAATTAAATTCCATCTATTATTCATATAATAAGCCGCATACCCGGCAAAAAAATAACTGAGCCATGGCAATAACGGGAACCCCGGATTGATACGCTCCAAGCCGTGTGCATTAATCCAAGGTACATAGTCAGCATGGGGTAAAAGTACTGCGCCGCCATCAAACTGAGGTAAAAATCTATCAAACAAGTATTTGATAAGATAAACCAATACACCCAAAATAAAATAACCAACAACCCCCATATTGGCATATTGTTTAATTGCGATAACGGCGATCGATCCCAGCGCAATAACTTGGAAAACCTCCAATCGAAATGAAAGGTATAAAGTCGGGTGCATCATTGCCGTATAACAATAGCCAACGATACCCAAACTTAAAAAAAACATTATCAAGCTAACGTAATCATATTTATGCAGTTGAATAGCAGCAGTCACGCCAGCCACGGCAAAAAAGTATAGCATGCCCAAGCTACCTATATCAGAAACCAAAACCGCATAAGGATCGCGTCGATGCGCTAAAGACAGATGAGCAATCATCATCAGAAAACAACCTACTCCTTTAAGATAATCAAGCGAGTAGTCCCTACTAGATGTCATTCAATGCCCTCAGCTATTATATGTTTGCTGTTTTTGCTGGTTTGTTATTTTTTTGTTAGCTACTACAGACACTTTATTAATAAAAATCATGTTCGTTTTAAATAACGGCGATCACAACGCTCGCTAATGGCTATTCCGTACTTACAAGGAAAATCCAATAGTATCAGTCTAGCAGAATAGGGAATATTAGAGCGAAGCTTCTATCAAAACTGTTTTAATACCAAACAGTTTATCGCTTGTATTGATTGATAACGAGGACTTTTTAAGGGATGTGCGTGTCTTGGCTCAATTTACTTTTTTGCTAGTCGCCGTTGCGGCACCGTAACTGAACTTAACTGTATATCGGCATATAGCCACCGACCGAAAAAGCATATTTATTATACAATAGAAAAGAAATTTATTGCTTACTGTGTTGTTACTTACAAGCTATTGACTAGTAAAAATGCTAAACTTGCGGCCGAGGATAGGTCCGATAGCGTTTTATTCTCGTAATAGGTACGTAGGCGGTCTTTTTATCGACCATCGGAGCAGACGAGCTGGTACCTAATTGCCACCGACTATGTGGCGACATTAACACATTTTATTTTTTATCTATAGAGACATAACTATTATGATATTTAAAAGTACTATCGTTAGTTTATTGGTGGCAGCTGTTAGCAGTAGTTTGCTTTTCCACCTGATATTAGGCTTACCACAGCATTTCTTACGAGGTATGGTAGCTTTTTTTGTAGTAGGTTTACTCAACACAGTTATCAACAATGTATTAAACAATCAAGTAAATAGTGAAACGACTTCAACTGACGAACCTGGCACAGGCGGGCAACGAGAAGAAGGTCAAGTTAAATGGTTTAATATCAGCAAAGGCTTCGGCTTTATTACCCGTGCAGCCGGCGACGATATTTTTGTACACTACCGTTCAATACGAGGCCAAGGCCACAGGAGCCTATCGGAGGGACAAAAAGTCGAATATATGGTTGTGGATGGCGACAAAGGCTTACAAGCAGAAGACGTTGTAGCGCTCACCGCAGCAAAACGAAGAGGTCGTAGATAGACTACATAAACAATCATCTTGATAGACAACCATCTTGGTTAGAGAGCAAGAGTCAGTTTTCAATAACGCCGTTCTTGCTCTCACTTTCTCTTGAACCCACACTCACAGTTCCATTAATCGACAAAAAAACAACTAGCCACAGTATCCGTTAACACCGATCTATCAATTCAACACCAGGGTACTACTGAATAATAAGATACCCTAGTAGTGCGGCGGCTTGTCATCGGACGACATATCGCTTGCCGTTATACTCTGCTTTAACTCCCGCAACCCTAGACACAGTTCGTTAAACCCCTTTTCCAATTGCTGAATAGCCTGATCTTGTTTAAAAATCACTTTATTTAATTGGTCAATAGCGTCCTCTTGGTAGGCAATACGAGTCTCTAAATCAATTAATAACTCATCAATATTAGCCATCGTTTACCTCATTACCTTTCTTATTCAAGACGTTTTACCCAAGATATTTTACACAAAACGTCGTCCAAGGCAGTTAAACCTATATCCAATATTACAGATTAGGCTTCAGCATACTATAAAGTGCCAAAATTAATTGCCTGGCACGGAGATCAACTAATAAGGTTGAATCGGCCAAACCACGAGTGACATAAGCAAAGCTTATTTTATTTTCCGGGTCAACAAATGCCAGTGACCCTCCCGCGCCAGGGTGGCCAAAACTAGAGGGCGGCATAACACTGATTTCGCCATTAGCGGAACTGCGGGCAAGGCTGTGAGATAACAGCATAAAACCATGACTGAACTGCAGCTTCTGATTAGTAACGGCATCAATGCCTTCCACCTGTACCTCACTACATCGAGCAATCATCTCGCGAGGCAGTAGCGAACCCGATAACAAAAGATCGTAAAACTTGGCTAGCGCCAGAGCTGTCGCATGGCCATTTGCCGCGGGTATTTCACTTTGTCTCCAGCGATGGGAATTAGTACCGTACATCATGCTGGCAGGATTAGAGAAGGCTTTGATTGCCATATCATTAAAACGCGGCTTAGTCTGATCTGCCATTAGTGCTTCATGTTGCAAAGGTAGCACATCGGCAACGCGTTCCAACTCTGTCGTTGGCACACCAATATAAATATCTAATTCCTCATGTTGAGTTGCGACATGGCGACGAAAATACTCACCCACAGTCAACCCGGTTACCCGCTTTATAAGTTCACCGACTATCCAACCAAAG
>JANQMK010000486.1 GCA_028280085.1 Pseudomonadales bacterium | reverse complement strand
GCATTGCATATAAGCAGCGGTATAATCTTGTTGGTCTTGGCGAAAAGGTAGACCTGTACCTAACAAAGCGCCTGACAAACCCTTTGTTTGAGAAACACGTATGCGTTTACCATTCAGTTGTGCACCCCGGCCTCGGCTTGCGGTGAACTCTTCACGGCGGATTGGATCAAGCACCACAGCATGCTCTAATTTGCCGTGGTGAAGACAAGCGATGGAAATACAATAGTGGGGTATACCCCGAACGAAGTTAGTTGTACCGTCCAAGGGGTCGATAATCCATAGATAGGATGCTTCATCTTGCAATTTCCCATAGATGGTTCCGCTTTCTTCCGCAAGAATGTTGTGTTCTGGAAATGACTTATGCAGATGGAAGATAATTTCTTGCTCCGACTCCTTATCAACATTAGTGACAAAGTCATTGACATCCTTTGCTTCAACTTTGACGATATCCAGACGTTCAGATGCTCTTGCGATAAGCTCGCCTGCTTTTCGGGCTGCCCGCAGGGCGATATTGATCATTGGCTCCATATGATGACGGCCTGTGTTTTAATTTGTAAGCCAAGGAGAATGGCTTAACCTGAGAGTGCGGATTTTAGCAAATTTTGGCAAGGGCTAGCGATATTATTTGGTATAAATAGCGTAACTGGGCCCTATATTTGGTACACTGCGGCCCCGAGTCGGTTATGTGTTAAACCTAAAATAAGTTAATTTGGTTGGCTGTGAGTGTCTAATGCACTGAATCTAGCGCGTTTTTCACTTTTTTGAAACCCGTCCGTGAGTGACGATCAGATTGCTAAAACAAGCAAAAATTCGTGCTGTCTTTAGTGCTCAATCGTCCTTACTACAATCTAGGCATCTATGTAGGTTGAATTGGGTTATTGCTAGTTGAATTATTGCTAGTTGAATTATTGTTACTTGAGTTATTGCTAGTAAGGTATTGACATCAGTGCTTGATAAAATCCGTATAGTGCTTATTAACACGAGCCATCCAGGTAATATTGGCGCTACTGCCCGAGCGCTAAAGAATATGGGTTTATTTAAGCTGTACTTGGTCGCACCTAAAACGTTTCCTCATGATGAAGCCGTTTGGCGAGCATCTCATGCTGTAGATATTTTGGAACATGCGACGGTAACTGAGACGCTCGATCAGGCCATTGATGACTGTGGCTTGGTTGTTGGCACTAGTGCGCGCGATCGTCGTATTCCATGGCCTACAGTCAATCCGAGACAATTCGCCGACATTGCCTATAAGGAAAAAACGGCTGAAAAAGATATAGCGCTTCTTTTTGGCCGTGAAGATCGTGGGCTAACAAATAATGAGCTACAGCTCTGCCATTACCACGTACATATTCCAGCTAATCCCGATTATCCGTCTTTGAATCTAGCGACAGCTGTTCAGGTTTTATGCTATGAGCTGCGAATGAGGGTCGTTGAGCAACAGGGTGTTGATGGGGCAGCAGTGAGTGGAGATGATGCTGGCTGGGATATTGAGCGCGCATCGGTGGCGGATGTAGAGCGTTTTTATACACATCTTGAACAAACTTTGATTGATTTAGAATTTCTCGATCCTAATAACCCTAAACAACTCATGTCTCGCCTTCGTCGGCTATATAATCGGGTTCATTTTGATCAGATGGAGCTGAATATATTACGTGGCATTCTTACTGCCACTAATAAAGTGTGCTCAAATAAATAGTTTATGTTCAATAGGTTACTAATTACTACTGACCCGCTTCTATAGAAATAATATATTTATCTAATACCTGACTAAATTAGTCAATTATATAGTTGACTAATTTAGTCAGGTATTTCATAATTTTTTACTCAAGAGATCTCTTCACGCATTATTTCAGGTAGGTACATACCATGCGACTCACAGCGAAAGGTAGATATGCGGTAACGGCAATGCTTGACTTAGCCCTTCATATTGATAAGGGGCCCATTAGTTTGGCAGAAATTTCTAGAAGGCAGGGCATTTCATTGTCTTATTTAGAACAGTTGTTTTCTAAACTACGTCGTAATGATCTTGTTGCTAGTGTGCGTGGCCCGGGTGGTGGTTATACATTAAGTCGAAACAGTAGCGACATATTTGTTGCACAAATTGTTGACGCGGTTAATGAGTCGGTAGATGTTACTGAGTGCCAGCAATCAGGTAATTGCCAACAAGGTGAAAAATGCCTTACTCACCACTTATGGGATGATTTGAGTGAAAAAATACACGATTTTCTCAGCGGCATTAGCCTGGGTAGTTTAGTAGAGCAACGAGATATTCAAGAAGTTGCGCTACGTCAAGATCAGCGCCAAATGGCTGAAGAAAATAGTAGTGAGCATGTCAAGCCAATTGATGGCAATCAGGTTAAAGTGACAACGCTTTAGCGTGTTTTCGTTATGTTAGTGTTAGCGCTTTAATCGGTTAAACAAAAAACCTAGAGTTTTCAACTCCTGGGAGTGAAAAAGTAATGAAGTTACCTATTTATTTAGATTATTCAGCAACGACGCCGGTTGATGGTCGTGTAGCTGAGAAGATGATGGAATGTTTAACCTGGGAAGGGAATTTCGGTAACCCCGCTTCTCGCTCACATATGTTTGGATGGAAAGCAGAAGAAGCCGTTGAGACTGCGCGCCAGCAAGTTGCTGAACTGATAAATGCCGATTCACGAGGAATTGTTTGGACTTCGGGTGCTACTGAGTCGAATAATCTTGCCATAAAAGGAGCGGCTCATTTTTATGGTAAGCGTGGTAAACATATTGTTACGTCAAAAATTGAGCATAAAGCGGTTATTGATACTTGCCGCCAGCTCGAACGTGAAGGCTTTGAAGTTACCTATTTAGATCCAACTGACAAAGGCGTCATTGAACCCCAAATGGTTGCTGATGCTATTCGTGAAGATACAGTGTTAGTGTCTATTATGCATGTTAATAATGAGATTGGTGTTATTAATGACATAGCGGCAATTGGTGAAATTACTCGCGCAAAAAATATCGTGTTTCATGTTGATGCGGCGCAGAGTGCTGGCAAACTGCCAATTGATCTAGAGCAAGTAAAAGTAGATTTAATGTCGTTTTCTGCTCATAAAATTTATGGGCCTAAGGGTGTTGGGGCATTATATGTAAGGCGTAAGCCGCGAGTTAGAATAGAGGCTCAAATGCATGGTGGTGGCCATGAGCGTGGTATGCGTTCGGGCACTTTAGCTACCCATCAGATAGTTGGCATGGGTGAAGCTTTTAGAATAGCTAAAGCGGAAATGACGGAAGAAAATGCGCGCATATTAGCTCTTCGGAATCGCCTATGGGATGGCATTAAGGATATGGAAGAAGTCTATGTTAATGGCGATTTTGTGCAACGTGTGGCAGGTAATCTTAATGTCAGTTTTAATTACGTTGAAGGCGAATCTTTATTGATGGCGCTTAGCAATCTTGCTATATCGTCCGGCTCAGCTTGTACTTCCGCGAGTTTGGAGCCTTCTTATGTGTTACGGGCGTTAGGTATGAATGATGAGCTTGCCCATAGTTCCATCCGTTTTAGCATCGGGCGTTACACTAAAGAAGAAGACGTGGATTATGTTGTGAGTAACATCCGCAAAGCAGTGGGTAAGTTGCGTGATATGTCGCCGCTTTGGGATATGTATAAAGATGGTATTGACCTAGATTCTGTAAAATGGCAATCGCATTAGTACTAGTTAAGAAAAGTATAGTAATTAGGAATAGTAATTAGGATAGGGTGCTGAGGATATAGATATGGCTTACAATGAGAAAGTTTTAGACCATTATGATAATCCCCGCAATGTAGGGAAAATGGATGCAGACGCTACTAATGTAGGCACGGGTATGGTTGGTGCGCCAGCGTGTGGTGATGTCATGCGTTTGCAAATAAAAGTGTCTGATCAGGGTGTTATTGAAGATGCAAAATTTAAGACTTACGGTTGTGGTTCGGCTATCGCGTCTAGTTCATTATTAACCGAGTGGGTAAAAGGCAAAACACTCGATGAGGCATCTGAAATTAAAAACTCTGAGATTGCAGAGGAATTAGCATTACCACCGGTAAAGATTCACTGCTCTGTTTTAGCAGAAGATGCGATTAAAGCTGCTATAACTGACTTTAAATCTAAGCAAAGCTAATAGCAGGTTTTGCGTAAGGTGTTTTGTTAAATTAGATAAACACTAAGTTAATTGCAATAAAGATAGCATATCTTGGTGGTAGTTAGGAGTACCTATGTCCATTACGATGACTGAATCAGCAGCTGACCATGTTAATAAGCAATTGGCGCACCGTGGTTCGGGTGTAGGTATTCGGCTTGGCGTAAAAACATCGGGTTGTTCAGGCATGGCTTATATGCTGGAGTTTGTAGACTCTCCTATCGAACAAGACAATGTATTTGAAAGTTTCGGCGTAAAAGTTTTTGTTGACCCAAAGAGCCTCGTTTATCTTGAAGGCACGGAGCTAGATTTTGTTAAGGAGGGGCTTAACGAGGGCTTTAAGTTTAGTAACCCCAATGTTCGAAGTGAATGTGGCTGTGGAGAAAGTTTTAACGTGTAAGCGTGCTTTTTCCTTAGTGCAGATTATACACCACATATGTTGAATGATGACAGGCTATATCTGTCTGTTAACTAAAGTCGTCTATGAATATCACGCAAAACTACTTTCAGATGTTTGGCCTAGAACCAGCGTTTGATCTTAATGACGATTCATTAGCTGAACTCTCCAGTAAATACCGCGAGTTACAAAAAGAAGTTCACCCCGATAGATTTGCCAATGCTCCTGAGCAAGAGCGTCGAGTATCTGTTCAATATGCTGCAATTATTAATGAAGCTTACAGTGTATTGATGTCGCCGTTAAAACGGGCTCGCTATGTTTTAGAGCTTAAGGGTGTCGCATTTAACGAACAAAATATTACGATAGATGAGCCAACGTTTTTAATGGAGCAGGTAGAACTACGGGAATCTTTAGCAAACGTTCGTGGCCAAACCGAGCCGGAAAGTGAGTTATTAGCATTGGCAGAGCAAGTGGAGCAAAAAATCCAACAGCTAAATCGAGCGTTTGCGTTAGACTATCAGCAGGGCAATCTTGATTCAGCCAAAAAAAGCGTATTAAAAATGCAGTTTATGGATAAAATATCCAAGGAAATTGATATGCTTGAAGAGGAGTTATTTGACTAAAGCATTGGTCTCTTTCGCGGCTTATAGCCTTTGAGCTTTTATGAGTACTATTTTTATGAGTATGATTGTGCGCTAACGGTAGCTTTACACATACTAAATTTTTACCAATACAATTTTTATAAATACTGTTTTTTACAACTATTATGGCGTTACTTCAAATATCAGAACCTGGTCAATCACCTGCACCTCATCAACGCCGCCACGCGGTAGGTATTGATTTAGGTACAACGAATTCTATCGTGGCAACTGTTAAGGGCGCTATGGTTGAAGCCTTACCCGATGTTGACGGCCAGTGCTTATTACCATCGGTTGTACGCTATCTTCCAAATAAAGAGGTAGTGGTTGGTACTTTAGCCAAGCAAGCAGCAGCGGAAGACCCAGCCAATACCATCATATCTGTTAAGCGTATTATGGGACGGGGTAAAGAAGATATTGATTATATTGGTAATCAGCTGCCATACGATTTTATCGGCGAAGACGGCCAGATGCCAAAGATTCGTACTGTTGCGGGCGATAAAAGTCCGGTGGAAATATCAGCTACTATTTTAAATAGCTTGGTTAATCGAGCAGAATTGTCATTGGGCGCTCAGTTGGATGGCGCTGTCATTACTGTACCTGCTTATTTTGATGAAGCGCAGCGAGAGGCGACTAAGACTGCCGCGCAATTGGCGGGTATTAATGTTTTAAGATTGCTTAATGAGCCTACTGCCGCAGCGGTAGCTTACGGCCTTGATGAAGGCGAGGAAGGCATTATTGCCGTTTTTGACCTGGGTGGTGGTACCTTTGATATTTCGATTTTAGAGCTGTCGGCGGGTGTATTTGAAGTGCTTGCTACCGGCGGTGACAGTGCTTTAGGTGGTGATGATTTTGATCGGCTCATTGCTCAGTGGATAATGCAACAGGCAGGCATTATTGATTCAAATCTGTCACGCCAACAAGTGCGTGAGTTAATGCAAACTGCCTGCAGCGTGAAGGAAAAACTCTCTGATTCCGATAGCGTCGATATATCTTTTGAAAACTGGCAAGGGGTGTTATCACGCGACCTACTCAATACAATCGTTGATCCACTTATTGAGCGGGCGTTACGATCTTGTCGTAGGGCTGTACGTGATGCGAAGCTAGAACTAGATCAGGTGAAAAATGTTGTTATGGTCGGTGGCTCTACTCGCGTGCCTCGCGTAAGAACGCGGGTAGGCGAATATTTTAAAACCACTCCCCTGGTACACATTGACCCCGATAGAGTTGTTGCTATTGGCGCTGCGATACAAGCGGATGTGCTCATTGGCAATAAGCCCGATACCGAGATGTTGTTACTTGATGTGATTCCTTTATCGCTAGGTATTGAAACGATGGGTGGATTGGTTGAAAAAATTGTACCGCGCAATACGACTATTCCCGTCGCTAAAGCCCAGGAATTTACTACCTATAAAGATGGTCAAGTGGCCATGGCTATTCATGTTTTGCAGGGAGAACGGGAACTCGTATCAGACTGTCGCTCATTAGCGCGCTTTGAATTGCGAGGTATTCCTGCCATGGTAGCTGGCGCTGCTCACATTCGGGTAACCTTTCAGATCGACGCAGATGGTTTATTACAAGTGACAGCAAAAGAGACCTCGAGTGGTGTCGAAGCGAGTGTTGAGGTCAAACCTTCCTATGGTCTGAGTGACGATGATATTGCTAGTATGCTGGCTGACTCTTTTGATCATGCCAGTGAAGATAAGCAAGCCAGGGTGTTGCAAGAGAAGCGAGTTGAATTAGACCGCGTGCTAGAGTCAATCAACACTGCGCTTGCGGCAGATGGCGATAAACTGCTGACAACAGAGGAGCGGGCTGAGATTGATCAGGCTATGGCGGCGTTGGTGTCATTGAGATCCGCGGAAGAACCCAAACTTATTGACGCAGGCATCGAAAAGTTTATGGCGGTTAGCGAAGACTATGCGATGAGGCGTATGGATGTTGCTATTAAAGATGCCTTGCAAGGTCGTTCAATTGACGAGGTATAATGTTGTTAGCGGACTAGTCTAGGGAATGTTACTGCATGCCAAAAATTATATTTTTGCCTCATGAAGAGATTTGCCCCGATGGGGCAGTAGTGGAAGCTGAAAATGGCCAATCGATTTTAGATGCGGCGTTAGACTCCGGTATTGAAATTGAGCATGCTTGTGAAAAGTCCTGTGCCTGCACTACCTGTCATGTTATTGTGCGTGAAGGCTATGATAGTATGGAAGAGCCTGATGAGCTGGAAGATGACTATTTGGATAAGGCTTGGGGGCTTGAACCTGAATCTCGTTTAAGTTGTCAGGCTAGAGTAAGCGGGAAAGATCTTGTTGTCGAATTACCAAAGTACACTATCAATATTGTGTCGGAAAATCATTAAATTAGGCAAGCAATTACATTCAACAGCTGTATATTAGTAGCTGGTTCAGTAAACTATGTGATGCAGCGTATATACTTTTGTTAAACCATACTAGGGCACCTCTGAATAATGACGAAATGCTCCAGCAATAACTTAGGCGTGGTTAGAATGATAGGTTGCTAAAACTATTATTCGCTAAAATACAATTTGCTGCCTATGGCGGGCTAAGCGAGGAGACCGACATGAAGTGGATTGATGTATTTGATATTGCTGTGGAGCTTGCCGATACTTACCCCGAGATTGATCCGCAACAAGTTAATTTTGTTGATTTGCATCGTTGGGTTTGTGAGCTTGAAAGTTTTGATGACGATCCGAAGCGCTCGGGTGAAAAAATCTTAGAAGCCATTCAGGCGGCTTGGATAGAAGAGATTGATTAATGAGTCGTTAATTTGTATTTTTCCGTATATTACTTTTTGCACCTGTCAATGCTGTAATTCGCTCTATCCCAGAAGCATCATATTGCTCCCTGTAAAAAAGAACATAAATTATTCACAAAAACGTGGCTTAATTGGCTCATTGCATACAATTTACGAGCAAACCTGCGTATAATCGGCAGGTTTTTATTGTCTACTTGGTGTTGGGTAAAGCCCATATTTGCTCAAAAATATTAAACTTATCAAATAGTTGGAGAAATTCATGGCTGTTGAACGTACACTTTCTATTATCAAACCAGATGCGGTAGCTAAGAATGTTATCGGTGAAATTATCAGTCGATTTGAAAAAAATGGCCTTATTGTTGTAGCAGCTAAAATGCTTCACTTGTCTAATGAAAAAGCCGGTGGTTTCTATGCAGAACACAAAGAGCGTCCCTTTTACGCTGATCTCGTGGCTTTTATGACATCTGGCCCGGTTATTGTGCAAGTGCTAGAGGGTGAAGATGCTATCGCCAAGAATCGTGCTTTAATGGGGGCAACTAATCCTCAAGAAGCGGAAGCGGGTACGATTCGAGCCGATTTTGCTGCATCAATTGATGCAAACGCTGTGCATGGTTCAGATTCTGCTGAATCCGCGGTTCGGGAAATAAAGTACTTTTTTGCTGATGACGAGATTTGCCCTCGTAGCTAATCGAGCTTGAAGGCCTGCGTCTCGTTAGTTAGGTTTGCTAGCATGTCAGAAAATAAAATACCCGTATCGACTACCTCCGACGCTGTCCATCAGGTTGATAATCATGAGGTTGAGTCGGCCGTTCGATGGGTTGATCAATCTCAATCCGAAAAAGTCAATTTGTTGGGCATGACCTACGACCAACTTGAGGCTTTTTTTGTTCGTTTGGGTGAGAAGAAATTCCGAGCTAATCAACTGATGAAATGGATTTATCATCTAGGCGCGGAAAGTTTTGACGAAATGACCAATATCAGTAAGTCACTCCGGCAAAAACTTACTCAGATTGCGGAAATTCGCGCGCCTGATGTTGTCAGTATGAAAACATCTGTCGATGGCACCAGAAAATGGATTATCCAAGTTGGTGGTGGTAATTGTATTGAAACGGTTTTTATCCCCGAAGACGGTCGCGGTACTCTCTGTGTCTCCTCCCAAGTAGGATGTTCACTAGATTGTAGTTTTTGTGCAACTGGCAAGCAGGGCTTTAACCGCGATTTGACAGCGGCAGAGATTATCGGCCAAGTCTGGATAGCGGCAAAATCATTTGATTCACTGCGCCAAGGGGCCGACCGCGCCGTTACTAATGTCGTCATGATGGGAATGGGAGAGCCTCTCTTAAATTTTGACAATGTTGTCAGTGCGATGAATATCATGATGGATGATTTGGGCTTTGGTATTTCCAAGCGTCGAGTAACCCTTAGCACTTCTGGTTTGGTTCCACAGATTGATCGCCTAGGGCAATATACTGATGTTTCTTTAGCCATTTCATTGCATGCGCCAGTTGATGACCTACGCGATCAGCTGGTACCGGTTAATCGAAAATACCCTATTAAGCAACTGCTGGCAGCCTGCAATCGCTATCTGGCAACCTGCGCAGACAAACGGGTTATCACCGTGGAGTACACATTAATTGCGGGCGTTAATGATGGTACTGAAATGGCCTATCAGCTAGCGGATTTGTTAACTGACCTGCCTTGTAAGATCAACCTGATCCCATTTAATCCATTTCCAGAATCAGACTACCAGCGACCGAGTAATAATGCCATTGCTCGATTTAAGGACATATTGTCAAAACGCAAATACACGACTACCGTGAGAACTACCCGTGGAGATGACATTGACGCAGCATGTGGACAGCTCGCAGGGGGGGTGAAAGACCGTACTCGACGTAAACAACGCTATACTCTCAGTCATGAGCTACGGCGCGAAGCTCAAGAGCAAGAACTTGAGAGCAAAATCGCTGGCATGATAAGGAACAAGTGATGTGCAAACCACCATATAGGTATTTGGCAAATCAAGGCATTAGTAGCTATTTTACATTAGCCGTAATGGCGATAGTCATTAGCCTAATCCAAGGCTGTGTGACTGAAACTAGGCCACTGTTTAACGAGAAGGTGAATTATGAAAAGGCGCTAGAACAACGGATTCAGATTGGTTTGGGGTATTTGAAACAGGGCGACATTGCTAAGGCAAAACGCAACATGGCGCGAGCATTGGAGATTGATTCAAAGTCACCAGCTGCGCATGCAGGGTTAGCCCTGGTATTTCAGGAAGACGGTGAACCTGAACTGGCAAAAAAGCATTTTACTAAGGCGTTAAGTCTCGACTCCTCAAATACCCAAATACGCGACTCTTATGGAGAATATCTTTTTACGCAAAAGCGTTATGACGATGCATTGCGAGAGTACAAACGTGTGGTGAAGGACAGTCTATATGAGAACCGCTCACGTGCCTTTTACCGACTTGGGGTATGCCAGTTAAAAACTGGGGCGTTAGATGATGCAGAAGCCAGCTTTTTGAAAGTTATGCAAATGACCGGCTATAAAAAACCGGCCGCGAAAGAACTTGCCAATCTGTATTTAAAAAACGAACAATATGCAAAGGCCAAAAAATACTATGACTTTTACACTAAAGATACGATAAAAACGCCCGCTGATCTTTGGTTAGGTTTCAGATTAGAACGTGTTTTTGGTAATAATGAGCTAGCTGACAGTTATGCCATGGCATTAAAAAACCTATATCCTTATTCACAAGAATATATCGAATATAGAAAAATGTTTGGGCAGTGATATGAGCGAGACTTGCTATGAACGTTAATTCGCCGATTAAGAGGCGTAAAAGTCGCCAGATTATGGTTGGTAATGTGCCGGTGGGTGGTGATGCGCCCATCTCGGTTCAAAGCATGACGAATACGGAAACCTGCGACGTGAACGCCACTGTTGAGCAGATACGCCGACTGGAAGCAGCGGGTGTTGATATTGTCCGGGTATCAGTTCCGTCAATGGATGCCGCTGAAGCCTTTGGTTTAATCCGACACCAAGTCAAGGTACCGCTTATTGCCGATATTCATTTCGACCATAAAATTGCTTTGCGAGTTGCTGATTTAGGTGTCGATTGCTTGCGCATTAACCCTGGTAATATTGGTCGAGTTGAGAAAGTGCGTGAGGTGGTTGATAAAGCTCGTGATCTTGGTATTCCCATTCGTATTGGTGTTAACGCGGGTTCATTAGGTAAAGAGTTATTGCGCAAATATAAAGAGCCCAACGCCGACGCGTTGGTTGAGTCGGCACTAAGGAACGTAGATATTCTAGATAGCTTGAACTTCCTTGATTTTAAGGTGAGTTTAAAAGCTTCTGATGTATTTATGACGGTAGAAGCCTATCGCAAGATTGCCGATCAAATAGAACAGCCATTGCATCTTGGCATTACCGAAGCTGGTGGTTTACGCTCTGGTACTGTTAAGTCTGCTGTTGGTTTGGGCATGCTGCTGATGGAGGGGATAGGCGATACGTTGCGAATTTCCTTAGCGGCTGATCCTGTTGAAGAAGTGAAAGTCGGCTTTGATATTTTAAAGAGCTTGCATATTCGTTCAAAAGGTATCAATTTTGTTGCTTGCCCCAGTTGCTCTCGTCAGAATTTTGATGTTATCAGTACGGTGAATGAATTAGAAAATCGTTTAGAAGATGTAACAACCGCAATTGATGTGGCTATTATTGGTTGTATTGTAAATGGTCCGGGCGAGGCTAAGATAGCAGATATTGGTTTAACTGGTGGTACACCGGCCAATATGATCTATGTGGATGGTAAGACAGATCATAAAGTTTCAAATCAAGATTTTATTGATCACCTCGAACAAGTTATTAGAGATAAAGTGGCAGCGAAAGAGCATGAGCAGGTCGAGCAACAACAAAATATAATTGCTAGATCCTATGCGTAATTTGCTAATCGAGGTGGCTAAAATAAGTTTGCTGCTCTATTCAAATAAATTACAGATAGAAATAATATTAAGTGAGAAAAGGTTAATATTTTGAGGAAGATTCAAGCCGTTCGAGGCATGAATGATTTATTGCCCGATCAGTCTGCCTATTGGCAGTATTTGGAGACAGCGGTTTCCCACTGTCTAAGCAGTTACGGCTACCGAGAAATTCGTATGCCAATTATTGAATCGACAGATTTATTCAAACGAACAATTGGCGAAGTTACAGATATTGTCGAAAAAGAAATGTATACCTTTGAAGACCGCAATGGTGATAGTTTGTCGATGCGGCCTGAAGGTACGGCGGGCTGTGTTAGGGCATGTGAACAGCATGGCTTGCTATTTAATCAAGTACAACGCTTGTGGTACGCTGGCCCTATGTTTCGCCATGAACGACCACAAAAAGGCCGGTTGCGGCAGTTTCATCAAATTGGTGTTGAGGCATTTGGTTTAGCTGGTCCTGATATTGATGCCGAACTGATTTTGCTGAGCGCGCGCCTGTGGCGCACATTAGGTTTAACTGGTGCCGTAACATTACAGATAAACTCTTTGGGTAGCGTTCAGGCCAGAGCGGCATATAAAGAAGAACTGGTTAAGTTTTTGCTGTCGGTTAAGGATCGTTTAGATGAGGACAGCCAGCGTCGCCTAGATACCAATCCAATGCGTATTCTAGACAGTAAAGATAATGGCACTCAACAGTTACTCGACGAAGCACCACAACTGTTTGACTACCTTGACCAGGAGTCAAAAGATCATTTCACACAGTTGCTGGAACTTCTCGATGCTAATGGCATCAGTTATCAAGTTAATCCCCGTTTAGTTAGAGGGCTGGATTACTATTGTAAAACTGTATTCGAGTGGGTGACAGATAAGTTAGGAGCGCAGGGTACAGTTTGCGCGGGTGGACGTTACGACGGGTTAGTTGAGCAACTCGGGGGTAAACCGACACCTGCTGTTGGTTTCGCAATGGGTGTCGAACGCCTAACGTTGTTATTGGAAGATTTATCGCTTTACCCAGATGAATTACAACGCTATGTTGATGTATATGTTACGGCGGTCGGCGACGTCCAGCAACAGGCGTTCTGTCTAGCTGAAGAAATTCGTAGTCAGGTGGCTGGTATTCGTTTACAAATGCACTGTGGTGGCGGTAGTTTTAAAAATCAAGTCAAAAAGGCTGACAAATCCGGTGCTGTATTGGCCCTGATACTGGGTGAAGACGAAGCCTCACGCCGAGAAGTTGGCATTAAATTTTTGCGGGATGATAGAGAACAGGTCGTTGTGCCTATGAGTGAGATAGCGAAGACAGTGCAACAGTTGCTGTAGTTTGTTGTAGTAACACGAGAAAAAGGAATAAATACAGGAGTTAGCATCAGTGGACGTCTATAGAACCGAAGAAGAGCAAATTGAGGCCATCAAAAGATGGTGGAACGAGAATGGCAAACCCTTAGTGTTGGGTGTCGTCGTTGTTGTGTGCGCGTGGTTTGGTTGGAATTTTTGGCAAAATCAGCAGCAAGCAACGGCTGATTTTGCCTCGGATATTTACCTTGATCTGATGGAAGCCATGCAACTGGTGTCGACTGTTGAAGGTGATGAGAAAGCTAAAAAAGAATCAACTGCAAAACATTTGGCAGAAAAGCTAAAGTCCGAATTTACTAATACGACTTACGCACAATATGCAGCGCTGTTTTTGGCTAAAAGAGCTGTTGAAAATAATGAATTAGATGTAGCAGCAGATGAGCTACAGTGGGTGCTCAGTAAGGGCCCTTCAGAACATATGTCGCTGCTAGCTAAATTGAGGTTGGCTAGAGTTTTATTCGCTCAGAGTAAATTTGATGAAAGTTTAAAGCTAATAGAGAATGTTGATGCGGGTACGTTACAAAGCTCATATGAGGAAGTAAAAGGCGATATCTATATTAGTCAGGGGCGTACTGAAGACGCACGGATTGCTTATAACAAAGCAAAAGCTTTAATTCCCTTTGATATACAAAGAGCCAGGCGACCACAAAATTCCGTATTAGATATGAAACTGAATGATCTGGCTCCCCAAAGTGAAACCACGCCAGCCACTACGAAAGCTGATACTGCAGCTGTAACAGAGAAATAACATGAATAGATTGTGGCTTGTTATTCTCAGCTGTATTTTAGTTGCTTGTAGTGGTAACAGTAAGGATGTACCAGAACCTACACCATTGGCGAAGTTCGAAGAAGAGGTAAGACTAAAAAAACTCTGGTCTAAGCGTATTGGTAAAGGTAGCGGAGAAAACTACAACAAAATGACGCCTCGCGTTGATGGCAATTATATTTATGCTGCTGACATTGAGGGAACCGTCATCGCTGTTGGTAAAAACGATGGCAAGGTTAGTTGGAAAACGAAATTAGAAGAACCGTTAAGTAGCGGTCTCGGGAGTGGTGAAAGTCTAGTTGTTGTAGGCACTAACAGTGGAGTTGTTTTTGCCTTAGATAAAACTACGGGCGATGAGATTTGGCGTCAGGCGGTTAGCGGTGAAGTGCTATCTTCACCCCAAGTGAGCCAGGGTCTTGTTATTGTTCAAACTCAGGACGGCCGCTTATTTGGCCTAGATAAAACAGATGGCCAGCAACGATGGCTATTTGATAGCAACATGCCAGTATTGAGTTTAAGGGGTACAAGTGCACCGATTGTAAGAGATGATTTGGTGTATGCTGCGTTTGCCAATGGCAAGGTTGTTTGCATATCGTTGGACGACGGTGCCATAAAATGGGAAAACCGAGTTGCAATAGCAAAAGGTACCTCAGAACTTGAACGTGTTGTTGATATCGATGGTGGTCTGCTAATAGTTGATAATGTACTTTATGCGGTGAGTTATCAGGGAAGGGTTGTTGCTATTGATCTAGCAAGTGGTAAGAAAATTTGGAAGAAACCTGCTTCTAGCTATGTCGGGCTAGGCGAAGGGTTTGGTCAAATCTATATGTCTGAAGCTGGCGATGTTGTAAAAGCACTTAGTCGTACCGGCGGTACGCCTGTGTGGGTACAAGAGGGGCTAGCTTATCGCCGGCTCAATACCCCTGTAACTATCAATAACTATGTGGCGTTGGCAGATTCTGAGGGTTATGTGCATTTGTTATCACAAATCGATGGACGTTTTGTCGGCCGAGAAAAGGTCGATGGCGATGGTGTACGTTCTGACATGATAGTTGATGATGAAAACATTTATGTATATGGCAACAGTGGTAGGCTTGTTGCTTTGGCTTTAGAGTAGTTGTGACCTTGTCAGCTTAACAAACGGCCGCAAGCGGCCGTTTGTTGTGTTCGTTACTAACGTTTATGTCTTAGTCTGAATAAATTCATTTATTATGATTCCAGTTATCGCCCTAGTGGGACGCCCAAATGTCGGCAAGTCGACGCTGTTTAATCGATTAACCCGTTCGAGGGATGCGCTTGTGGCCAATATGCCTGGTCTCACACGAGACCGACAATATGGCGAAGGTTACTATTTAGATCGTCGCTTTATGGTTATTGATACGGGTGGTATTACGGGCGATGAGCAGGGAATTGATTCTGTGATGGCTGGACAATCTTGGCAGGCCATTGAAGAAGCCGATGTGGTGCTTTTTTTACTCGACAGTCGAGCTGGTTTAACGGCAGTAGACCAAAATATTGCGAAACACCTGCGTACTAGCAATAAAAAAACCTATGTTGTTGCGAATAAAATTGACGGCGTTGATATCGATATCGCGATGGCTGATTTTTATGGCCTGGGGATGGGAGATGTTTACCCAACTACTGCAACTCAGGGACGGGGCGTGCGCTCCCTAATGGAACTTGTATTTGCCGAGTTGCCTGAACAGTTTGCTACTGACAGTTTTTCTGCTGACAGTGCGCCGGATGAAAGTAAGCAGAAAGGCGTAAAAATAGGTGTGGTGGGAAGGCCTAATGTTGGCAAATCCACCTTAGTTAATCGCCTATTGGGAGAAGAGCGTGTGGTAGTCTATGACCAACCAGGCACAACACGTGACAGTATATATATCGATTATGAGCGCGAAGGCAAGCCATATACATTAATTGACACTGCAGGGGTGAGGCGCAGAAAGAACATCAAAGAAGCTGTTGAAAAGTTTTCTATTGTAAAGACGCTCAAGGCAATTGAAGATGCCAATGTTGTTGTCTTGATGATGGATGCCAGGGAAGGCGTTGTCGATCAAGATTTACATATTATGGGTTACGTTATCGATGCTGGACGAGCATTAGTGATTGCCCTCAATAAATGGGATGGCATGGAGCAAGAGGTAAAGACGCGAGTTAGGAGCGAGCTAGATCGCCGACTGCGTTTTGTTGATTATGCGGATATTCATTTTATTTCAGCGTTGCATGGTAGTGGTGTGGGAAAACTGTATGATTCTATTGACAAAGCTTACAAAGCTGCCACTGAACAGCTACAAACTCATCGTCTTACACAAATTTTAGAAAGTGCGGTGGAAGAACATCAGCCACCGATGATACATGGGCGGCGGATTAAGTTGCGGTATGCACATGTCGGCGGACACAATCCACCTATTATCGTTATTCATGGAAATCAGACTGATAAAGTGCCCGCCAGCTATACTCGTTATCTGGAGAAAATATTTCGCCGGGAATTGAAACTTTTTGGTACGCCAGTGAGAATTGAATACCGCAGTAGTGAAAACCCCTATGAAGGCCGCAAGAATAAATTGACTCAAAGACAAGTAACGAAAAAGCAACGCTTAATGCGCCATGTCAAAAAAAATAAAATAAAAAAGAAAAAAAATAAATAACAATGCTAACTGATAAAGTAAGCATTGATAAAGAGCGGGTTAATCAAGCCGATAAAGTTAAGGACTAAGATTATCTAGCCACTCACCGAGAAGTGGAAAGATAATAGTTGGTGCGTCCTCTGAGAATACAATATCCATATGCGCGGAGCCTTCAATTTCGTACCATGCATCAAGTGGATGGTGAGTTTTTGAATCAAACAGTGACTGTACGAGGAGGTTAGTATCAACCAGTGATGGACTCTCCGAAAAGACGCTCACGGCAGGCACACTCATTTTGTACATATTCTCGTTATAACGGTAAAAATTATCATCCTCTAAAGGGCCTTTATTATTTAGGGGGCGCCGGCGTTGTCCGTTTTGCCAATATTCGCGTTGAGTTTGATGAACACCCCAATCGGCATACTGTGAAATAACAGCAAGATGGAATCCAGTAACAACCTTGCGCGCGACAAAGTCTTCAACAAAGCTGTTGGTCTTATTGACTTCCCATACATTGAGCGCGCCAAAAACATTCACTTCGTCACGGATGATGGGTGAGAAGATCTCGTCTAGCACGGCAATGATGCCAAATAGGACCTCAATGAAAGCGATGTTAACAGCTGTGGGTAGCAAAGGCTCTATTATTTCGCCTAGTACGCGATCTAAGTTAATAAAAGTTCTTGTACCTATAGCGGTCCAGTAGAAGGGGTTATTCAGTATGTTTTTAGTAATTATATTTAACTCGCCGGAGGGATCAAAGCCGATAAAGCCTGCTAATTTAGCATTTCTTTCTTTTACTAAGTTATCATCTGAAATGACGTGGGGCACATAGCCTTTTGTAAGAAATGTATCGACATCGATAGTGATGCCTTGAAAATAAAGGTAAGCTAATAGTGCGCCAGTACTATGGCCGCCAATTACCGGTGCTTGTCC
>JANQMK010000456.1 GCA_028280085.1 Pseudomonadales bacterium | reverse complement strand
TAATTCTTCATGTGCCAATACTACTCCTCATGGGAGCAAATTTATAGACCTAAACGCTAAATTATTAGAATACCTCAGTATTTTTGTTTAAAGTTTATCTTAATTGTTGCTTATATCAAACATCAACAGGGGATTGCATGTCTGCAATCGCATTCAGACGATCTAATTGCACCTCTAATTCGGCTTGTAGATCTTTTTTTGTCAGTGCCTTTTTGCTGTTCTTGGATATTTTCGAGAACTTCATGTTACTTTCTTTGGCCCACTTAACCCGTGCTTCTATAAGATCTACCAAAAACCGAAAGGCATCAATATTTAGGTGATGGTCTTCTTCAACCCCCCAGCCTGGTGACAATTGCCTAGATACAATTTCTCCAATTAACTTCGCCTCGTTTGCAGCTTCTTCTGCAATATTTGTTGCTTGCTCCTGAACACTGCCATTGTGGTCACAAAACAAAAACTTGACCAAAGATTCATATTCGTATTGAAACTTCCCGCTTTGGTCGGATTCGATAAGCCACTGCTCTAGTGCTTTTCTACCCGCTTTAGTGATGGAGTAAATTGTACGGCGCCCGGTATCCGTATCCTGTCTAGCTTTCACTAGATTCAGGGAAGCCAATTTCTTTTGCTCGCGATAAATGCAACTCGCAGCTCGTGGCCAGCAGCTATAAATAACGCTTCTACGAAAGTATTCAGTTAGTTCATAAGATGACCAGTCTCTTTTTGCAAGAAGTCCGAGTATTGCGAAGGACGTAGTATTAAGGCTAGACACGTTCTTTTTCCTACTGCTCAGTAATTTTACGACTCGTGATATTAGGAGTGGTTTTGTATTGCTGGGATATTCATTCGATTTACTACGAAGCTATTGCACGTACAAAGTCAGTTATACTCCAAAATTGGAGTATAACTATTGACGATAAAAAAAATCAAACGATACAGAACTAAATTTCTATTTTCCTTTTTTTTAAAATGAAAGAGGCGACAAAAAAATATATAACGCGACAAAACTCCTAATATGCCGTCAAACTATCTGATAATTAATATTCATTGGGGCTAGTGACTAACAACGGCTTGTTGCCAAATTTGTATCACTCTTATTAGAGAAAAAATTGGCGTGAGGTTGATTAGTTAAGGTTGGTGCCCCAAAAAAGCTCTCAATAAGTTTCACATAATATACAGCGAGAATACAGTCTATTTGGACAATCGGCAGCATTATTGTTTACAAATAATCATGCATCGTGTTTGGAAGATACCGAGGTATTTTTCTAAAAAGCTGAAATAATAAGGACTGCTATTATTTGCGATGCCTGTTTTTGATCTTGTTAGTGTTAGTTGATTTACTTAAATTTACAGAAGTTTTATCAAGCTACTGTTTGCAAAATATTTATTAAAATAGGAGAGGTAAAAGACCTAAAATACTAGCTGATTTACTATTGTAATCAACATCTCCAATAGAACAAGATTAGCTGCAGCAGAGCACTAATGTTAAAGCGTTGCTGCCACTAAGAGGACTGAGGGAATACTGTTTTAGTTTACAACCATCTTTTGTTAACGGGTACTTTCTATTTACAGACACCTTCTAAAAGACCGCTTCTGTTTCATCTTGGTCTAAAGTTTTTTATATAGATATTAGGCGGACGATGATATTACTAGACTATGGCAACCGAACATAGTTAGACTATTTTGCGTTAAGCAACGATACCAAATTTGACCCCATATGATTGTAATGATGTAGTAGTTGTAATGATGTGGGTTGTCTAATTGGAGCGAACTCATTTTTTGTTTTTTTAGAAACTCTTCATACTTGATTGAAACTTTATTCCGATGTTTTTTTCCATTGCAAGAATGACATTAAGCCTCTCAATACAACTGTAACTAAGTAAATCTATTCCTTTGCATTTGCTTTCACTCTATGTTTTGCGATGTGACAAAGTGTTAGCACAAGTCCTAAAGGTAAGTTGGTGTGATGATTTGCATCGTGAGAAGCTGACAACAGTATCGTGATAATTTCAAAGACGTAGTTGTCTGAGAGCAAGTCATAAGTAATGAACTGATCGATGATGCCGGCGATATTGGTGTTTGAGCGGTGATCAACAATGCTTGCAATAAAATACTGAGTATCTTGCCCTCAGTGCTAACGCTAAAAAGGTGATTTCAATGGGTTTGCCAAAATCACTATGTTATAGAACATGTATGTTATGCTGAAATTTCCCAAGCAAACGTTAGGCAAAAAGTATTAGCTATTGCACACGTGATGTTAGGGACGTTTGGAGATTATTGAAAAAGTCAATTGATGACGTTATCGTTGCGTTGGCAAGAAGATAAATTGAACTTCTTTAAACCATTTATCTGTTAAATAATAATAAAAAATTATAATAAACAAAGACTTAATATATTGATGATCATTTGGATCAATAGACAATGATTTTGTCATAATTAATCAATCATATGTTAGTACTAGTCATTGACGGTAAATGAACAGAACGCCATTCTTACATTAAAGGCGACCCCTTTTGACTACTCTAAACTTTACTTTTTGGGTTAAATAAGCCATGGTCTTGGCAGAACTAATAAATAACCACACTAAGCGATAGAAGCGGGACTATAAACAGACAAATATCATTATTATAAGGACAACATTATGACGAGCTCGGTTAGTATGGAAATGAAACTACCTCCAAAGGATTTTGGTATGCCTATTTTAGGGCATTTACTACCTATGTATCGCGATATGCTGGAGGTACCGACTAGATTACAGCGGAAGTATCAAAGTAATGCAATTCATATCAACATGGCGGGGCAAGAATATGTCATGTTACTTGGCCCTGATGCCAACCAAATGGTATTACACAATCAAGATGATTCGTTTTCAAGTGCGGGCGGTTGGGAATATATTATAGGAAAGGTTTTTCCAGGTGCGATTATGGCTATGGATGGCGGTCATCATCGTTATCAACGGCGTATAATGCAACAGGCGTTTAAAAAACCTGTATTGGTGAAATATGTAGAATCAATGAATGAGATCGCAGAGCAAAGAATAGGGCAGTGGTCTAGACAGAATGCCGAGGAAACCTTTCTAGTTTATGACAATATTAAAAACTTATTAATGGATTTTGGGGTACATATTTTTCTTGGCGTAGAGTTAGGTAAAGACAGCGAGAAAATGGTCCAACACTTTGTTAGCTGTGTACAAGCATCCTTGGCAATTATTCGCGCACCGGTACCTCCTTTTGCCATGTGGAGGGGGGTAAGAGGTCGGCGCCAACTGGTGAAGATGTTTGAAACGATGCTGCCAGAAAAAAGAGCAAGTAACACGCCAGATTTCTTTAGTCAGTTTTGTCATGCAGAATCTGAAGAGGGCGAACGCTATAATGATCAGGAAATTATTGATCATATGATATTTCTCATGCTTGCTGCCCATGACACCACGGCAACGGCTTTAACGGCAATGTTTTATTGTTTGGCGAAACATCCAGAGTGGCAAGATAAACTAAAGGCTGAACTAGCTACGTTTGGCGATAAACCACTTGATTATGAAGATATGGAAAAATTAACGACCCTATCTTGGGTCTTTAAGGAGTGTATGCGCCTTTATCCTTCTGTGCCATCTTTACCTCGAGCAGTTGTTAAGGACATTAACTTTGAGGGGTATACCATTAGAGCCGGACAAAAGGTATCGATATATCCTATTCACACCCATCGGGATCCAGCTATTTGGACTAATCCCGAAGCGTTTGACCCGCTGCGCTTTTCACCTGAGCGCTCTGAGCACACGCGACATCGCTTTGCCTATGTGCCTTTTGGTGGTGGCTCCCATATGTGTATAGGTCAGCATTTTGCTGAGCTACAGACTAAGTCTATAATGAGCCAGGTGTTACGCCAATTCCGTTGGTCGGTACCTGATGGTTATGAGATGCCGTACCAAATGGCGCCGATTGGTAAACCCAAGGACGGCTTGCCCGTAAAGTTAGTTCGCGAGCGCGGCTGAAGTTAGTGTGGGGAGAGGGCAGCGGCAGCTGCCATTTTAGTTGCCGCTTTCGCCACTGCGTTTTCTTTAGATAATATCTGCAGATTCGAGTTTTTCTATTTCTTCGTTAGTCATATTGAGCAACGATGTCAGTACTTCATTGCGATGCTCACCAAGCGCGGGTCCGGTCCACTTTATTTGGCCAGGAGTCAGCGACATCTTAGGAAAAACATTTTGCATTTTAAAGTTGTCAGCTGTGGGGTGGTCTATATCGACAATGGCTTCCCGCGCTTTAAAATGTGGATCCTCGAGCATATCTGGTGCGCGATACATTTTCCCCGCGGGAACGCCAAATTCGTCCATTAACAATTCTAACTCTGCCACGGTTAGGGTTTGTGTCCAGTTGTTAATAATGTCGTCTAGGGCATCCATATTACGCCCGCGGGCAGTATGAGTGGCGTAGTCTTCGTGTTCAGCTAAATCATCTCTCTGCATAGCACGACAAAGACGCTTAAACACGGTATCTTGATTGGCACCAATGAGAAACTCCCCATCCTTACACTGATAGACGTTTGATGGTGCAACGTTAGGTAAAATGGAACCCGTTCTTTCACGAATATGTTGGCTAACAGTATATTCAGGGACGGTAGATTCCATCATGGCAAGCACAGATTCATAAATAGCAACATCGACTTCTTGTCCTAAACCTGTTTTTTCCCGGTGATGTAGTGCTGAAAGAGCGCCGATAGTTGCAAAATTCGCCGCTAGCATATCACCGATACTGATACCAATACGGCTAGGTGGCGTTGTTGGGTCGCCGGTCAGATAGCGTAAACCACCCATAGCTTCGGCAATACTGCCAAAGCCGGCACGTTTAGCATAGGGGCCTGTTTGACCGTAGCCAGATACTCTGACCATGATTAACTTAGGATTCACGGCTTTTAGATCACTGTAACCTAGACCCCAGCGTTCCATGGTGCCCGGGCGAAAATTCTCAACCAAAATGTCAGTTTCGCGGCAAAGTCGACGAATAAGGTCTTGGCCTTCGGGCTCCCGTAGATTAACCGTAACGGACTTTTTATTACGTGAAATGATAGACCAGGCTACCGGCGGGTCGGTTCGTCCCCAGCGCCGCATGGCGTCGCCCACCTTGGGCGGTTCGATTTTTATGACTTCTGCCCCCATATCACCCAGCAGTTGGCCACAAAAGGGGCCCGCGATCAGTGTACCAAGTTCGAGTACTCTAATACCATCTAGTGCTCCATTATTGTTTGTCGATGTTTGCGTGGTCATGGTCATACCTATGATAATTGTTTACCGATTGTTTCCGTGTGAGGTTATTTGTTATTGTGGCTATCGGTCGCTACGACTATTGCGCTATTCGCGATGATAAGCTGCGGTTATTGTTTGTCATCACCGTTAACTGTCTGCCAACTCAAGTTCAGCTGTGTTTTCTGCTGCCGTAACAAAGCCATTTTCGGCTAACCAGTTAATACAGATATCAACCGCTTGCTGCAATTGCTCTGGTTGGCCGAAATAATAGTGTGTTGCTCCCGCTATTTCATGCATAACTTTATTATTGTGTTTAATGGCATTAAATAAACGATGAGTGTGACTTGGTGTACATGCATCGTCTGCGGTGTTACCAATAACCAGCGCCGGTATGGAAATATCTCGAGCACAAGCTTCTCCATCGGCGCGTGAATCGTCGTAACTCCATTGGGATAACCAGCTTCGTAGTGTGCAGAATCGCGCGAGACCGACAGGGCCATTATTAACTATCTTAGGGTCTCCAAGATAACACCAATTTTCTCGACGATCGTTTGGGTCTACGGTGGGATCAAGCCATCTCGGATCTGCCATGGTGCCATGGACAACAAACGCGAATTCTTCGCTCGTTCGACCATCTTGTCGCATTTCTTCTAAAGTCGACTTAACCCAACGTGTAATGCGGCGATTACGTTCTATCTGGGCTTGCCGGTATTGTTTTAGAAAATCTTCGGAATAAGGCGGTTGATTAGGATTATTGGGGTTGTATAAATCCAGGCTAGGGTCTTTTAAACCAGGATTTGTTTCGTCAACGATCGATGGATCTATCCATTCAGTCAAAGTATGGGAGCGACTAACGTGGGCGGCTAGCAACATAATAGCATCAGCCGGGATAAAATTTTTACTGGCAAAGTCCACGGGATCGCCCGCTGGTGTTTCTGTTATAGTAGGGTTCTCCGCTTGGCTCTGGTAAAAGAGCGACAGTGAACCGCCGCCGCTCCAGCCCGCGAGTATAATCTTGTCATAACCAAACTTGTGTTTGGCGTGACGGATACATTCGCCGAGATCAATGACAACCTTTTCCATAATCAATGCAGAATCGTTACTCGGGTAGCGGCTTTGGCAGTAAATGACGGGATAGCCGGCCTTTGCCAGTGCAACAGGCATAGGTAGGTATTCTCCGCCACCTACAGGGTGCATAAATATGATGACGTTATTGGTAATCGGATTTTTCGGTTTGAGCAGATGGGATTTTAGCGCAACGAAGTTTTCTGGTCCGCCATAGGTCTCTTTAAACGCTGCTGTTTCTTCAAAGATGATCAGATAGGGTATTCGTTCGTAAGCTGACTGCTGTGTTGACATGACGAGTTTCCTTTATTGGCGCTTTTTGGTATCTGTGTACATTGAATTTATTGTTGTTGGATATTGATTTTTAACTTAAACAGTTAGTAATTGCTTTTTTGCAATGTTTAGTTAATCAATATCCATAATTACTGTCAAGTAACTTGACACAATAAGTTGCGAGAATCCTTAGCCGATAGTATGATCACACCCCTAGTGTTATCTCTTTGCGCGTCTAACGGTTAGCTATTGATGCTAACTATACCTATTAATGATCTTGGTTTAACTTATGTCTAAAAAAACTACTCATCCGGAACGTTTGTTAGGATCACTGTTAAATGCTGTTTACTGGGTCGATGAGAGTCTACAAGCTCGACTTGAAGCGGCCGGCTGGGAGCGCATCAACCATGCCAAGTCGATGGTGATGGTCAATGTTTTCAACGGCATTACTCGTCCTATTGAGTTGGCAAAAAATCTTGGCGTTAGTCGCCAAGCCATGCATCAAACGATTCAAGAAATGGTAAAAATAGGCCTCCTACAAGTAGAAAATGATCCTAACGATAGACGTGCCAAGGTTGTTAGCTTTCATCCTGATTCCCTTGATATCATGACCGACGCTTTAGAAGCTCTACATGCTATAGAGCATGACCTAGCTGATCGCATTGGCAAACGTAGATTACAACAAATGCGGTCAACGTTAGAAATGGATTGGGGACCGATTTCGGATGGTTTAGATGAAGACAACGAACTTTCTGCATAGCGTTCAATTAGCATTTTTATCACGTAGCTAAGCTGTTTTATTGTCAAACGTAACATGCTTCTTTTTCAGTTTCTTTCGGTAAAATTGACCGTCGATAAACATCATCATTAAAAATATGTATCGAGCAAGTAGGCTCGCAAAGATAAATGCGACCAAAATAGGCTGCCATGCCAGCAGCGAGGTTTCATTGTGGAAGAAGTACTTTATAGCAGTGTAAAAGCAGTAAATACCCGTTGTCGTATAGATCGCAATAGCCCATGAAATTCTGTTGTACAGTTTGGGATAACCAAAAAAATCTGTTGTTATCATACTCTAATCGCCTCTTAGATACTGTCGATTGAGCTAAAATGGTTTAACTACTGCCAAAAAGATGATGGTAGTGGCAAAAAGCATGATGATAGGCGTTGTGATTAAAAAGAATAACCAATGCCATTGGATCATGTTTTCATAGCGTTGCATGTCTCCAGCTATTCGAATCCGTGCTTTGTTGCCACCAAAATGTGCCAGATAGTAGTCGGCAATTTCAATAGGAATCATGAGCACAACAATAATAGCCAATTTTAGCAATAGCCAGTTAGCTGATGTTGACCAGCCTCCGAGAACATATAGCAATAACCCGGTAATAATGACAATGGGAAATGCGATATGTTCAAATAGAACGCCGTCATCAAAACGTTCTATTGCCCAGTTGCGACGTTTAATCGCGTTCTCATCATCAGGCCGTTGGCGCCAAGCACTAAATGCTGGTATCAAATAGTGAGTAAACGCTTGTACTGCACTCCACGCCCACATCATAACAAAAATAACATGGGCAAACTTAATGTACATATAGTATGGAGAAAGTAGATTGATGAATGACAACACCAATTAACGTCCTCTTTTATCAAGGGTTTTCGCGCCAAATTTTTCTACTTTTAATGGCCGGGTTTTTTCGGTCCAACGTGCGAGTTCTTCTCGTGATGTGTTAGCCTCTTTTAGCATAATGTCTTGGTAGGCCGGGTTTTTACACGTTATTTCAATTTGCCAACCGTTCGGGTCATACATGTAAACAGAGCTGACAAAACCATGATCAACAGGACCAAGGCAGGTTTTACCCTTTTCATTAATATGCTGCTGCCACTTTAACAACTCTTCCAGGTTTTCTGTTTCAAAAGCGATGTGAGCATCAAAACTGTCCTTTCTGACGAAATGCTCTTCCGTGGAAAGACCGGGTTCGTCAAAGAACGCAATAAAATTACCATCGGCGAGTTCAAAAAACAGATGGAGGAAACTGCGAACTTTGCCTTCGCCGTAATCCTTCTCTTCTTCAAACGCTGCGGCTAAGCGTAGACCCATGATGTCTTCGTAAAACCACCTGGTTTGCTCAGCATCCCGGCAACGATAAGCTGCATGGTGGATATTACCTAGGGGTTTCAATATATTGGTAGTTGAAGGGCCGGAAGCCGATGATTGCGACGGCCGAACAGGTGTTTCAATATCAGACATGTTGTCACTTCCTATTTGTATGTTGGCTTACGGGAGGCAGTGAATCACTTTAGCTAGATAATGTCAAATAGATTGACATTATTATGTTGTCACTCAAAATACGCTATATATAGCGCTTATTTTAACATTAGGTACAATCATAATGTAAACTAGGTTGACAATAATAGTGGATATGGTTTTCAATAATACAAGTATTTTTGAGTTTATATTAAACAAATAAACTGTGTAAAAATGCGACAAATCAAGAGGGCAATGACTTTTAATGAATGAGCCACGTGGTGTTACACAAAATTCAAATGTTCAAGTTATGATCAACGAGGTCGCTTTGCGCGATGGTTTGCAGAATCAACCGAAGCTGATTGCTACTAAAGATAAGCTTTTATTAGCAAATGCTTTGGTAAAAGTAGGAATAAGTTCGATGGAAGTGACCAGTTGTGTACATCCCAAAGCTATGCCCCAAATGGCTGATGCCGAGGAAATTATCAGTCATTTTTCTGGTAGACAGTTCAGCGTATTAGTGCCAAATCAACGCGGCTACCAGCGAGCGGTTGCGGCAGGTGCTAAAAGCATTGCACTGGTGGTGGCATCGACTGATTTGTTTAATAAAAAGAACATTAATATGAGTCTTGATGAAGTTATGTCTGTTGTGTCCGATGTCGTTAAGCAGGCTAAAGCAGACGACGTGTTTGTACGTGTTTACTTATCTGGCGCATGTGAATGCCCTTACCAGGGTAAAATAGCGGTAGAAGAGATACACCGTTTAGTGGCACAATTGATTGCGATGAAACCAGATGAAGTCTCTATCGCTGATACAACAGGCGCTGGTAATCCACAGCAGATTATTCAGTTGCTACAGCCGTTGGTTAACCGCTATGGTTCGGACATGTTTAATGTGCACTTACATGATACCCGTGGGCTTGCGTTAGCTAATGCCTGGGCGGCATTGAGTGTTGGTATTACTAAGTTTGATAGCTCGGTTGGCGGTCTCGGCGGGTGTCCATTTGCTCCCGGGGCTTCGGGTAATCTTGCGACCGAAGACTTGGTTTTTATGCTCCATGAAGCTGGGTATGAAACGGGGATTGATTTGGCAGAATTGGTCAATGTAGTGCAGCTCGCTGAAGACATTACGCAATCAACGTTGGGGGGCAAAATGTTACCTTGGTATCGCCAAAAGATGGGGCTGACTAACACAAAGCAAGCTGCACATTAAGGACAAGTGTGCATTTTAATGAACTGTCGCCAAAAACGAATACGAACTATCGGTGCAGAATAGAAATAGTAAAATATGATAGTGAAATATGTTAGTAAATGAGTAATGTTGATACATAGATCTACCCATAGGTAGTAAAAATAATATCTAAAATAATTATCCACAATACAATGCTAAAAGTGAGAATAAGATTGTTAGTTTAGGTGTTAAGGATTAAGAGTTAAGTTGTTAGTTACAAGTTAAAAAGACATAAAAAGAAGTAAATAACCATTTTAACTAGAGCAAAACAATGAACAACATATTTGATTTAACAGGTAATACCGCACTCATTACTGGAGGTGGCACTGGTTTAGGCCAGCAATTTGCCCGCTGTATGGCTGGCGCAGGCGCACGGGTGATTTTAACAGGCCGACGCTTAGAGAAACTAAATGCTGCGGCCGATCATATTAATAATTGTAGTGACTATTCTGGTTCGGCTTACGCGGTTGCCATGGATGTTACTGACAGGGAAAGTATAGCAGCCGCTTTTACTGAAATTGGGGGCTATGGCCATCCAACTATACTTGTCAATAATGCTGGTACGGTAGCTAAGCCCCTATTGTTGGAGATTAGCGAAAGTGACTGGGATGCAGTGCTAGACACTAATTTGAAAGGGGCTTGGTTAGTTGCAAACGAATTTACGCGTCAATTGATTCAAAAAAATATGTCGGGCTCAAT
>JANQMK010000379.1 GCA_028280085.1 Pseudomonadales bacterium | reverse complement strand
CTGAAGTTGGGGCAGATATGCAAACGGATAAACCAGCTGAGCAACACGACGTGCCAGACATAAGTCATCTTAGTTTGTCAGATGATTTTTCTAAAGACTAGAAAAGCAGTTCATTTCACGTTATTGCGGCTAAAGTAAATCAGATAGCTGGCATAATGCGCATATAAGGATATAGGTGTTTTTCCCCGGCTCCAGTCGGTATAGCGCTTGCCAGCTAACGTAGGTTTACTTGTTCTTGATAGATTAAGCTTTATTTGTCTGTGCCGCTTCATATGCTTTACTAATTTCGGCACGAGCGGCATCGCTATTGTCCCAGCCATCGACTTTTACCCACTTGCCGGCTTCTAGGTCTTTGTAGTTTTCAAAGAAGTGCTCAATTTGTTTGATTAGCAATTCTGGCAAGTCTGAAGGCTCTTTAACATCTTTGTATAGCACAGTGAGTTTGTCATGAGGAACTGCGAGTAATTTAGCGTCTTTTCCAGCTTCATCAGACATATTTAAGATGCCGATAGGGCGACAACGTATAACGGAACCGGGTACGACGGGATAAGGTGTCACAACAAGTACGTCTAACGGGTCACCGTCTTCCGATAAAGTATTGGGAATGTAGCCGTAGTTGGCTGGGTAAAACATGGGAGTTGCCATAAAGCGATCGACTAACAGGCAGTCCATATCTTTGTCGATTTCATACTTGATTGGGTTGTGATTGGCAGGGATTTCAATGGCAACGTAGATGTCATTGGGTAGTTCTTTACCTGCGGGGATTTTATCGTAACTCATGATAGACCTTCTTTCTCTATATTATTGAAAAAAAATAAAATTTTTGTATAGCATTATTGCCTGTATGCCTTTTAAGCGGACTGGCGGATTGAGGAAAACAATGTATACATGGTTGAGGCGGACGGATTATAGCCGCCTTAGCGGGGGATTACTATGGTAGTTATCTTTGTTTGCAGCGTGCTCGGTTTACTACACGGCGTTGTCTTCGATCGGGTCTGCGTAATCCCGTCATTTTTTGGGAGTTGGGTTAGTACTAACCGCACTAGCTGACGAGCACTTCAATATCACTTCCCGTCAGCCTGGTTTGGTAAGTGTTTAATTTAATCTCTTTATTTTCTAAACATTGGCCATCAAGCAAGTCGAAGTGTTGTTTATAAATGGGTGATGCCACAACATATCGACCATTTAAGTCACCAACGATACCTCGCGAAATAACATTTGCTTCACTGAAAGGATCAAAGTTATCTAATGCGTAAACCTTATCATCTAAACGAAAGATAGCAATCTGCTTACCGTTCAGTAATGCCGCAACGCCGGAGTTTGAAATAATATCATCTAATTTGCAGACTTTCTTCCAGTCCATAGTTTTTACAACCTTATCTTTTACAACCCTAATCAATGGTAACTAATCAAAATGGTAACTAGGGAACCCCTGAATAATAGGGAGATACTTCAGAGGTTCCCTAGCAGTTAATTTAAAATCATACTGAGTAGCATATCAGTGTAAGCTAACTATGTTATTTGTTAGGCAATTCGTTTGGTCTCTTCCTTGTCATCACGAGTTGCTGGCGATATTTGTCCGCGCTGGTTAACAAAAACAATATTTGAGTCTTGCTCGTCGCTATTGACAAAAGTTTTGAAGCGTTTAATTTTGTCTTCGTTTTCGATAGTGGTTTTCCATTCGCATTGATAAGTGTCAATGATGTGAGCCATGTTCGCTTCGAGCTCGGCACAAATGCCCAATGAATCATTTATAATAACTTCTTGTAAGTAGTCCAATCCACCTTCCATATTATCCATCCAGGTGGCTGTGCGTTGCAGGCGATCGGCAGTGCGAATATAAAACATGAGGAAGCGGTCAATATATTTAACTAAGGTATCGGTGTCGATCTCTGTTGCAAACAAATCGGCATGGCGGGGTTTCATGCCTCCATTACCACAGACATAGAGGTTCCAGCCGTTTTCTGTCGCGATAACACCGACGTCTTTGCTTTGTGCCTCAGCACACTCGCGGGTACAACCGGAAACAGCCATTTTTAATTTATGGGGTGCACGTAAACCCTTATATCGGTTTTCGATCATAATGGCAGTAGCAACGCTATCTTGTTGCCCGTAACGGCACCAGGTGCTACCGACACAAGATTTGACAGTGCGCAAGGCCTTACCATAAGCGTGACCACTTTCAAAACCTGCGGCAATCAACTCTTGCCAAATCACAGGCAGCTGGTCAACTGTAGCGCCAAACAGGTCTATACGCTGGCCGCCGGTAATTTTAGTATATAGGTTATATTTTTTTGCCACTTCACCTAGGGTAATGAGTTTTTCTGGGGTGATCTCGCCACCAGCAACACGCGGTACAATGGAATAGGTACCATCTTTTTGCATGTTCGCTAAAAAACGGTCGTTAGTATCTTGTAAATGGTTATGGTCGGATTCGAGTATATAGTTGTTCCAGGTTGATGCCAGTATTGAGCCAACGGCAGGCTTGCAAATATCACAGCCTTTGCCTTTACCGTGTTTTGCGATCAGTTCTTGGAAGGTGCGGATTTTTCCAACTCTTACCAAGTTGTAAAGGTCTTGTCGAGTGTAAGGGAAGTGTTCACAAATATCGGTGTTGACTTCCAACCCCTGTTTTTCGAGTTCGCTATTGAGTATTTGGCCGACTAGGGCGCTACAACCGCCACAGCTAGTGCCGGCTTTAGTACATTCCTTCAGGGCACCTAATGTTAGGGCGCCTTCACTTACCGCTGCAATAAGATCGGATTTGGAGACATCATTGCATGAGCATATTTGAGCCGATTCTGGTAGGGCATCAACGCCAATGCCAGATACGGTACCGTCAAAGCTGGGCAATATCATCGATTCGGGGTGTTCTGGTAGGGCGATTCCGTTGAGAGCTATCTGTAACAGTTGGCCGTATTCGTCAGTATCACCCACTAGTACCGCGCCAAGGAGATATTTGTTGTCTTCACTGACCACAATTTTCTTATAAATTTCATTGGGCTGATCATTGTAAGTATAGGTTAACGCGCCGTTAGTATTACCGTGCGCATCTCCAATGCTAGCGACATCGACACCCATCAATTTCAGTTTGGTACTCATATCAGCGCCAACAAACTCGGCTTCGTTACCGATGATGTGATCTGCAGCTACTTGCGCCATTTGGTAGCCGGGGGCAACAAGGCCAAATATCTTGCCTTCCCAGAGTGCACATTCACCTATTGCATAAATATCCTTGTCACTGGTTTGACAGTTATTATTAACAGCAATGCCGCCGCGTGGTCCGACTTGCAAATCAGCAGATTTTGCGAGTTCGTCTTGCGGGCGGATGCCGGCGGAAAATAGGATAACATCTGTTTCCAAGGTTTCACCATCGGCAAAGCTCATTTTGTGTTTACGGACTTCGCCGTTGGTAATGTTTTGGGTGTTTTTTTCTGTGTGTACTGTTACGCCAAGGTCTTCAATTTTTTTGCGTAACATCGCGCCGCCGCCATCATCTATCTGCACCGCCATAAGACGAGGAGCGAACTCTACAACATGGGTTTCTAACCCCAGGTCTTGCAGCGCTTTAGCTGCTTCTAACCCCAATAATCCGCCGCCGACAACGGTGCCGACAGTAGCGCCATCTGCGCCCTGAGCAATGGCCTCTAGATCTTCGATAGTGCGGTAAACAAAACAGTTCTCACGCTCGTGGCCTGGTATGGGAGGTACGAATGGGTAAGAGCCAGTTGCCAATACCAGTTTGTCGTATGAAACCGTTAAGCCCTGTTGCGATAAAACTTGTTTGCGCTCTCGGTCGATCGCAACCACTTTGTCATTAAGGTGCACAGTCACAGCGTGGTTATCGTAATATTTGTCTTCGACTAGGCTTAAATCAGCCGCCGTAGAACCGCTAAAAAAACTGCTCAAGTGCACGCGATCATAGGCGAAGCGTGGTTCTTCACAAAACGTGATAATGTCAAAGTCAGTTACTTTGCCACTGTCGACCATATATTCTATAAATTTATGGCCAACCATACCATTTCCGATAACGATCAAACGTGTTTTCTTACTCATTGGTTTCCTCGGTAATGTGTTGATGACAAATTTTGCAATGCCTTAGAGGTGGTACTCCAAACTGCGTGCTAACTCTAATTGGTGAAACGCTGCGAGTTCACCGTAAAATAATAGAGTTGCTTAGCATCTAGATGATTTGCACAATGTCAGCAGACGGCGTCGCGAAGTTTACGAGTTTGGCAATTTACAATCCTCGGTAAAAAAACTAATTAGCAGAGGTAAAAAACTAATAGCAAAAGCTGTGCCTAATGGCAGTTTGGCGTTATAGATGCTTCATATTAAAAAGAAAAATGCATTATTTGAGGGAGAAACAAGTGCTAGCTGTTGCTGAAATGTGATTTATTTTGGTGCGTCGCAATGCTATCTCTAGGCGTTTGCCTTAGCGAACCGCTATTTTTTGCTCTCTTTTGGCGCAGCAGAATACTGTTGACTATTTGGTTCTATTGCTGTTTGTCAGCAAAATAGACGACAGGGCGTTGCCAACCCGTCAAAGGCAAAGATTTGAGGAGCGTCATATTTTTATTTATCCTTCAGTGTCTTTGCTCCATCGTGCCCCAGTATTATGCGGCGATGGCTCAATAGTGTGCAAAGTAGCTCAAG
>JANQMK010000373.1 GCA_028280085.1 Pseudomonadales bacterium | reverse complement strand
AGGTACCGAATCTATCCCTGGTGATCTTAACTTAAACCAATTATTGATTTCGAGTAATAATGATCTAGACCACATTTACCTAGATATAGTGAGTGACAGAACCGGTTCTCTAGCGGGCACACGGGATACTATCGTTGATGGTTCCGCTTTTTCTGATACTGCCTCAATTCGGATTAATTACTTTCCAAGCGATAATGCCCCACCCGGATTTAGCAACGAGGTTTTGTCAGCTACCGTCACTTATCGGGTAAACAGCGAAAGCAATATTCGCGGTAGCTATACCATTGATGCTGATGATAGCACTAGAGGTTTATTAGATGTTAGCGGCGATTTCGACATTGAACTCGACTTTTAAAATATCTCAATTAATATCAATATAACTTGTCTAAATACACCTCGACTTTTTAATGCCTAATATCGCATCTAACATTCGTCATCGACTGCGCAATCATCTAATTCTAGGACTAGGATACAAATAATCAAAAGAGCTCGTTTTCGGATACAAAACGCACAAAAATACGCCCTTCCCCGCTCTGATGATTCTTTGTCAAATATAGTGGTTTATTTTAACCTGTTCAGTTTTCTAGATTGGTCCATCTCAAGCAATAACATATAAAAACTGGAGCTGGAGAAGTCACATGTCAACTGCGGATTGGAAGCTAAAAGCCACTGTTAATTCACTACCCCACAACGCCTTTTCAATTGGTGCCATTCGAAAATTTGAGTCCAATGTTTATCCTATTAATGATCGAGTTATCATAGGGCGAGATCAAGCCTTTTGTGATTACACTTTGCCTTGGAAACACATTTCCCGGCAGCACACAGAAATAAAGGTCATTGGCGAAGGCTTAGAGGTTAAGGATTTAGGTTCCGGCAATGGTACCTTTATCAACGGCAAACCAGTCGACGTCGGTATCGCGCACCCAGGCGACATCATCAGTTTCGATAGAGTCAGCTTGATCGTACACGGACCTAATAGTAGTCCGGATACACCCCGCCCTGTTCCATTGGACAGCCAGCCCATTGAACATACGATAGTACGGCCGATACAGCCCGCGGCAAAAAAAGCCAAAACGAAGACTACGGCTAAAGGTCGTCAACCAAATAGCCGTTCTCGACGTTCAAACAAGACTAATCAATCAGCGGCTAACGACTACTCGTTTACCTTCACTTTTACCCTCAGTGGCGTTACGTTTTATCTATTGAAGGGCATGCTGATGGGCCTTGGTATAGCGACGGCAGCAATTGGTATACATATGCTGATTGGTTAAGCGTTTTAAACAATAGTACTATCTTTATCCAGCCGCACATTTAGCCGTAGTAAAAACACTTAAGCTACGGCCATTTGTATCTGTTGGCTTGGCCTTAGCAATAGCTGTGAAACTATACATTTTGCGAAACTATGCATTTCATGGTGATTTACCCATAATCAGCTCAAAATAAGCATAAGTCTTGGTAGTAAAACAAAAACGCCCCCACCAGTACAAATCCACCCAATCCATGTCAAATTGTTAGAACTCTGCTATATATTTGTATCTAGGGCACCTCTAGCTAATGAGGAAATACTTTAGTATCCCCTCATTAGCTAGAGGTGCCCTCGCTAAATTCGTATAATTGGCGCCAATTACACCACGCACCAGAGAGGGAACCGTTATGCTTGGCAATATGATGCAACAACCGCTGTTGATCTCTTCTATTTTGCAACATGCCAACCAGCAGTACCCAGAGCAAGAAATTGTCAGCCGTCAAATTGAAGGTGGTATCCATCGTTACCACATTAAGGATCTCAACAGTAGAGCCAAACGCCTCGCCAATGCGTTGCTTAAAATGGGTGCATCTCCAATCGATCGCATTGCCAGCTTAGCCTGGAACACTTACCGACACATGGAATTGTACTACGCGACGTCTGGCGTAGGAGCCATTATGCACACAGTGAATCCTCGCCTTTTCAACGAACAGGTTGAATATATTATTAATCATGCCGAAGACCGCATTCTATTTATTGACCTCACGTTTGTCGAAAAATTAGAAGCATTGCAAGATAAGCTGACGTCTGTTGAAGCCGTTATTATTCTTACGGATAGGGCAAACATGCCTGACACACGCTTGCCCAATCCAATTTGCTACGAAGAACTCATCGCGGCCGAAGACGATGACTTCGAATGGCCTAGTTTTGATGAAAACGCCGCTGCCTGTCTCTGCTATACCTCAGGCACTACCGGCAACCCTAAAGGTGTTCTCTATTCCCATCGCTCTACCGTCTTACATGCTATGGCAAGCTGCATGCCCAATGCATTAAATCTCTCAAGTGACACAGTAGTCATGCCAGTTGTACCCATGTATCACGTCTCCGCTTGGGGAGCACCCTATGCCGCATTGATGGCTGGCGCTAAGCTGGTATTACCCGGCAATGGTATGGATGGAAAATCACTTTATGAACTGATCGATTCGGAACAGGCGGAATTATTACTGGGCGTGCCAACAGTCTGGCTGACGCTCATCGAATACATGGATAAAATCGGTAAAAAGCTGGAGTCCGTAAAAACACTGGGCGTAGGTGGGGCGCAGGCTCCCCTCGCGCTAGCAAAGGCCTTTGAAGAAAAACATGACGCGTACTTAATGCCACTGTGGGGAATGACCGAAACCAGCCCCTTAGCTACTTTTGTCACCCGTAACAAAAAAATAGATAGTTTACCATTGACCGACCGATACAAAATGCAAACCAAGGCCGGTAAACCTGTTTTTGGTACCGAAATTGAGATCTTTGACGACAACTTACAGACATTACCACACGATGGCACAACCTATGGTAATCTCAAAATTCGCGGTCCTTGGGTCATCGACAAGTATTTTAAAAATGATAGTACCAAGGATTTTGTTGATGGCTGGTTTGACACAGGTGATGTCGCGACCATTGATCAAGATGGCTATATGCAAGTGGTCGACCGTAAAAAAGATGTGATTAAGTCGGGCGGAGAATGGATATCATCCATCGACTTGGAAAACGCTGCGATCGCCCACGAAACCGTTAAAGAAGCCTGTGTGGTCGGCGTCCCCCATCCAAAGTGGGATGAACGCCCTCTACTCTTTATTGTACCTGTCGAAGGTAAACAACTTACCAAAGAGGATATACTTGAATTTCTAACCGACAAAATAGCCAAGTGGTGGATGCCCGATGATGTGATCTTTTTAGCTGAGCTGCCCCATACGGCAACCGGTAAACTACTCAAAATGTCTTTGCGGGAAGAATACCAGCACCATCTGTGCTAACAAAGATTTAACGCGACGGGCTTTTATAGGGTGGGCGTAGGCTCTACAATATTCTAGTGGGCGCCTATTACCAACCTAATACCTGTGTTTTACGCATATACCGGCTATCAAATTAGGCACTGCCCTACACATTTTGCTAATTTTTATTTAATCAGCCTGTTCCACGTCCTGAACTGCTTAAATTTTCTACCTTTTTTGCTGTGAATAATGGTTAATTTATCGTTATAATTCGATGCCGCCGATAGTCATAATCGCTTAATAAAGCCACAATACTAATTGTGCGTGAGTTTTTATTTGTCAACCAACTAAATATTATTAAAAGTCGCAAGAAAGAGGAGCAAAGTTGTGCAGCTAGATCAAGTAACATACGATCAATTGGCCGAACTCGAGCAATCACTGACCGCCGATTATAACGCTGTTAAACCACAAGGGTTATCCCTGGACCTCACCCGCGGCAAACCTAGCGAAGAACAAGTCGCTCTATCTGATGCGTTGGATGGCATTCTGCAAGGAAACTACCTGACTGAGGAAAGCATAGATTGCCGCAACTATGGTGGCATCGATGGCATTGCAGCAATGAAACACTTTGGTGCGCAATTACTTGAGGTTGATCCTGCTAATGTGTTGGTAGGCGGCAATAGCAGCTTAACTCTAATGCATCAAGCGGTGTTGTATGCTCACCTGCTTGGTGTAGACAACAACAAAGCCAACGCCTGGCGTGAAGAAGAAGGACAAATAAAATTCCTCTGCCCAGTGCCCGGCTATGACCGCCACTTCAGCATTTGTGAACAGCTCGATATTGAGATGATCAATGTGGCCATGACGGCAACCGGCCCCGATATGGATCAAGTAGAGGCATTAGTTAAGGCTGATCCCCTTATTAAAGGTATTTGGTGCGTACCAAAGTATGCCAACCCTACCGGCATAGTTTACAGTGATGATACGGTAGAACGCATTGCGGCTTTGGGCAGTATTGCAGGGAAAAATTTTCGCGTCATGTGGGATAACGCTTATGCAGTGCATGATCTAACGACTACACCGCAAACGCTAGCATCCATCACAAAATATAGTCAGACCTATGGCACAGAAGATAACATTATCCAATTTGCTTCCACTTCAAAGATCACCTACGCGGGTTCAGGCATTGCTTTTCTCAGCGCTTCCGCAAATAACTTGACCGCATTCAAAACACAATTAGGCATTAGCACTATTGGCCCTGACAAAGTCAACCAGCAACGCCACGCACTGTTCTTCAAAGAGGCCGGCGCTCTAACTGCTCATATGAGAAAACATCAAGCACTCACCAGGCCCAAGTTTGACATCGTACTTAACGCACTTGAAGCTGCCTTCGGTAACTGCGATGACATCCGCTGGACCAGACCTGCTGGTGGCTACTTTATTTCGGTCGATTTGTTACCAGGCTTAGCCCAACAAGTGGTTAGCCTAGCAGGAGCTGTCGGAGTCAAGCTAACACCCGCTGGGGCAACCTTTCCCTATGGCAACGACCCAAACGATAGCAATATCCGACTCGCGCCAACTTATCCACCCATAGCAGAAATAGAAAGAGCTATTCATGTTTTTATTCTCTGTGTCAAATTAGCTTTGGTGCAAAAAAAACTCGGTGAATCGCCACCATAATTTATTGGTACGTTATCAGATTTGCCCTACCGACAAGCTATGCTAATGTCATTAGAAACCGCAGGAGTATAGCTTTATTAAGTCATAGTAAAAAGTCACTCTTATTCATCTCTTTTTAACTTAAGGAAGTTTTTTCCTTGTCACTGTAGTTTATCAGCACCTGTTTATTACTTAAAATCTGTTTGTAGTCGAAACCCATTTATACTCGAAACCCCAAGTGACACACAGATTGCTTACACCCGACTGAGCTTGATAGAAAGACTGCCTATCCGTTAGTATACTTATAGACTACAACGATATAATACAAACAACCATAAAAGCTCGAATATTGGCAATATCTGTCGACAAAAGTGCTTACGATAACACTCAAAACTGTGACGATGGAGCAAGAAAATGAAGAATCAACCAAATAGCCTGCCTTTCACATCCCTACAAAATGAAAGCACTGGTAAGGCAATTGAATTACAGCATTTTCTTCAGCAAACCATGACATCATTTCCTTGGCAAATTGAGGTAAATGACTGGGATGGTAACAGCTATTCCATTGGCCAAGGCAAGCAGCATTGGCGTGGCACAACCATGAAGCTAACTATTAAAACTGAGCGAGCAGGCAGACTACTACTAGGACTACAGGGTTTAAAGTTTTTAGATGCCTATGTCGAAGGTGAAGTTGATATCGAAGACAACTTATATTTAGCTGCGGAAATTCGCAACTATGCAAAATTAAATATGAGCAAATGGGAAATATTCAGCCAAATTTTTTCGCACTTGTCTTTTCAAAATATCAGTCGGGCTAAAGTCAATGTAAAAAGCCATTACGATATACCTCAAGATGCGCTCAACATCTATCTTGACAAAGTATATATGTCTTATTCTTGTGGCATGTGGGAAAACCCCCAGGATATGAACATTCAAGCAATGCGACAGGTCGGTAAAGGCGAGGCAGATACATTTGACTCTCTGGAAAAATCTCACTGGCGCAAATTTAAGGACGCGGTAGATTTTATTAATCCAGATCCCGGCGATACACTACTGGATGTCGGTTGCGGTTATGGCGGGCAACTGGTTGTGGCACTGGAAAATCATCCTTTTAGTCAAGTCGTTGGCTGGACCCATTCGAATAACCAGGTAACAGAAGGCAAAAAGATGCTAGCAAAATTTGCCAACGAGCAGTATGAACTCAATGAAGGTGACTACCGTGAAGAACATCGCATTTTTGATCACATCACCTCAACAGGCATGGTCAGTCACGTCGGACCGAGGGGATTAGTGCCTTACATCAAAAATATTCGCAAGCGCATCAAGTCAGGTGGCAGGTACGTCCACCACGCCCTTATGATTCCGGCTCCACACCAACCCATGGATAAAGAAGTCGGCATTGCTTTTAATAAAAAGTATGTGTGGCCGGGTTACCACTGGTTCACTATTGGGCAACATATTACCGCGTTAGAAAACAACGGCTTTGAAGTAACTAGCATGCGAAATCTGTCGCCACACTACGCCAAAACAGCGGCTGCTTGGGCGGAGAGAATGGTAGATAGTAATGAAAAAATGATCGCGGCAATTGGAGATGCTAGCTACCGCGCCTGGAAAATGTACCTGTACGGTGCTGCTGGCGGCTTTCTTAATAAGAAAATTCACGTCTATCGAGTTTACTGCGAAGCAGTTTAGCACAACGTTCTTTGTTAATACCGTATTGCAAAACTGGTTTCAGCAATACGGTAAGAGGTGCCCTATTTATTACTATCATTACCTCTGCCGGGAGCACCCATGGGAAAATTAATAGCGGTTACGTTGCTGCCAGCTTCACTAATCTTACTGACACCTTCTTTATCAACTTCATCAATACGAATGACAGCATGCATGGGAATATAGCTGCGATTTACATTATCAAACTCAGCTTTCAACTTTTCTTCGCTGGGGTCAACGATCATGCCAGATTTTTCGCCAAAAATATAATCCTCAACTTCGATAAAGCCGTATAAGTCGCTCTGAAAAATCTGAGCCGCATACAACTCATAAACTTTACCTGCATTGAGAAAGATAACTTTATAGATAGACCGTTCCACTGTATTCCCTTTACTTTGTGCCTAATATACTCGCGTTACAGTTATTATAGAATATAACCAAAGAGCCAGCCCAAACTGTTCAATATTTAAACCAGCCAAAAAGCTAGATACTACAGATCTATATGGGGCCGAGTGTGGAAACTTAAAGGCCAACAAATAGAATCCGGTACTTTGCCAGTAGATAGAGATAATTTACCGCTAAAATCTCGACGAATGACTGGGCTTTATACAGCATGATCGATATAATGCTCTCCCCCAACTTGGGCCTTAGACCCCGTTTCTAAACACGCTCCGTTTTGGACCACAAGTAGGAATACCGCAATGTCAGCGAAAAAGCCTCTGCCAGTAATAAAACCATCCAGTAAAAAACTTTTTATCCAAACCCACGGCTGCCAAAT
>JANQMK010000364.1 GCA_028280085.1 Pseudomonadales bacterium | reverse complement strand
CAAATAGCTCTCTACGGTTTCATCAACAACCGATAGCTTTTTATTAATGATATTTAGCGCAACCGCAGAATCACCTAAGTAGCCAGTGACATAAACGTCATCGCCGGGACTAGCACCATCGCGAGTTATGAGCTGGTTAGCACGGGCAAAACCGCCGACCTGTATAGTGATGGATAACTTGCCGCGGGTGGTATCTCCACCTACCAGTGGACAAGCAAATTCCCCTGCCAATTGGCTCAGACCCATCGAGAATTGTTCTAACCAGTATGGGTCAACCTTAGGCAGGGAAAGTGCCAATAGAAACCAACTAGGCGTTGCCCCCATCGCAGCTAAGTCACTTAAATTAACGGCCAACGCCCGTTGCGCCAACTGATGAGGTGGCGCATTTACCGGAAAATGAACGCCCTCTATTAAGGTATCAATAGAAACGGCCAGCTGCGTACCCTGTGGTGGCATGATAATAGCACAATCATCGCCTACCCCCTTTACAACATGATCGGCTGGCACATATTGCTGAGCGAAATATTTCTGAATAAGTCCAAACTCAGTGAGTTTCATCGCGCATCGATATGATCATCCTCGTTGACACTATCATCGCACACCACAAAGATAAGTTAACTTAAGTTACTTAGTTAGGGAGTTTATCGTGGCCACGAACTCTTCGCTTCTAATATCTTTAGCAAGGCTATCTAACACGCCATTAAGAAATTTATGACTATCCTCAGCGCCAAACTTCTTAGCCAGCGACACTGTTTCATTAATTACAACTTTATAAGGAACATCGATCCGTTTAACAAGCTCATAGACAGACATACGAAGCAGCGAGCGTGAAACCGGATCAAGTTCATCGAGCCCTCTATCCAATACCGGTTCAATTAATGTCTCTAGTTCATCCAACATCTGCGGAACACCATGCAAAAGTTCTTCAAAATAATCGACATCCACTTTTGACATATCATAGTCAGCTTTAAACTCCGCTTCAATGTCATGCAATGCGGAACCCGACATGGCCCACTGGTAGAGTGCCTGCATGGCATAATGCCGTGCTTTACGGCGTAAAGCGGGGATAGCTTTGTTTTCTGGGACATTCAAAGGGGCTTTACCTATATTTACCTGGATTTACCTATACTTGAGGTAAGTCTATACTAGAATATTAGATATTAGGGAGAATAAGGACATATAGCGCAACGATATAATATCCGGATAACAAACAACACAATTATAAATGTTTCAATAAGCTAACCATTTCAATAGCCGATTCAGCCGCTTCACAACCCTTATTACCAGCTTTAGTGCCCGAGCGTTCAATCGCTTGCTCTATCGTATCAACAGTAAGTACACCAAAAGCGACGGGAATTCCGGTATTCAACGACACTTGTGCTAACCCTTTTACACACTCACCAGCCACATACTCAAAGTGTGGCGTACCGCCGCGAATAACCGCACCTAAAGCAATAATAGCGTCACAGTGCCCCTTAGTTGCAACCTTCTGAACAGCTAACGGTATCTCAAAGGCGCCGGGTACACGCACAATAGTAATGCAATCTTCAGCAACACCATGCCGCTTTAAGGTATCGATCGCACCTTGCAGCAAGCTCTCAACAACAAAGCTGTTCCAGCGCCCAACGACAAGCGTATAACGGGAATCGTTCGGCGTAAAATCGCCCTCAATAGTCTTAATATTAGCCATAATAATTACTCATAGTATATACATCACTCAATGGATGGCCGCAGGTCATTGTATCAATTTGCTGCGAGCATGATAACAATGGTTTAACAAAAAACAACGGACTGGCAACAACAATGACCTGGAAAACCGTCCCTCGCCACACAACATAACCAAAATTCCTATTTACTAAGTACCCACTAGTTATACTCAGTACGCGCTAAAAATCCATGCTCAGCCAAAAAGCTTTTCGTAATAGAACGTTCTTCCTTTTCACTATCTTGTGGCGATAAAAGTAAACGCTCTAGATAACGCGCAATAATGTCAACCTCTAGATTTACATGACGACCTACTCGATACTGGCTAAGTATAGTTTTTTCCATCGTAAAAGGAACCACATTCAACCAAAACACATCGTTATCCACCTCATTGACCGTCAAACTAACGCCATCTACACAAATCGATCCTTTAGGTGCGACATAGCGAGAAATATTAGCTGGCATACGTATTTGCACCCTGACCGAACGTGCTGTAGGGTGGATAGTTAACACTTCTCCCACGCCATCTACATGACCGCTGACCAAGTGTCCTCCCAGCCGTGCAGTCAGTGCCAACGCTTTTTCTAAATTAACTGCTTCCCCCACCGCAAGTCCGCCCAGGGTAGAATGAGACAAAGTTGCCACAGAAACATCGGCCCAATAACTACTACCCGGCAAATCCGTCACCGTCAAACACACACCATTAGTCGCAATACTATCGCCAAGCGCTACATCTGACAGGTCCAAATCGCCAGTGGCGATCTTAACTCTCATGTCTCCGTTACAACGCTCGATGCAAAGTACCTGACCGACTGCTTCAACTATTCCAGTAAACATATCACCTAGTCCACTAAGGGTACGGCTGTTATACGCATATCATCACCAACTGCTCGAATATCTTTTATTGCTAACGGCTGCTGCTCGGCCATACTGTCAATGGGTAATTCAAACAGCGGTCGAGCCCGACTACCCAATAATTTAGGTGCCATATAAATAATCATTTCATCGATCAAACCAGCTTGCAACATGGCGCCGGCAAGTACCGAACCCGCTTCAATCAGCACCTCGTTACATGATGCTTGTTCAGCTAAACGCCGCATCAGCTGCGTTAAGTCGACCCGACCATCAACACCAGGTAAGTACCATACCTGGACATTAGGCAACGCGAGCAATAGCTCCTCTTTAGCAGGCTTTGCTACTGCCGCTACTACCACAGACAGCCCAGGACCATGCAACAACTTTGCATCAGGTTCAATAGACAAAGTAGAATCCAAGACCACACGTAACGGCTGTTTTTCAGCAGCGGCCGTGGCATTCGAGACTGACAACTCATTGGCACGAACGGTTAGCGCTGAATTATCATTAAGAATGGAACCAATACCTGTCACAATAGCACAGCTCTGCGCACGCAGGCGTTGCACATCTGAACGCGCTGACGAGCCAGTAATCCACTGACTCTCGCCAGAAGCCATGGCGGTTCGACCATCCAAGCTCATCGCTAGCTTAGCCCGCACATAAGGCATACCCCGTTGCATACGCCTTATAAAACCGGGATTAAGTAACGCCACGCGATCTTCGAGTAGCCCTTGGCTAACAGACACCCCCGCATCCCGCAATCGCTTAATCCCCTGACCCGCAACCTGAGGATTAGGGTCTTGCATACCGATAAATACGCTTGACACACCAGCGGCTATCAGCGCGTCGCAACAAGGCGGTGTTTTACCCTGGTGACAGCAAGGTTCGAGGGTAACATAAGCGGTTGCTCCTTTTGCCTTGGCGCCGGCAACGGCAAGTGCATTTACTTCAGCATGACCTTCACCCGCTTTGATATGCCAGCCTTCGCCAACGATCTGTCCCGCTTTTACCAAAACACAACCTACACGAGGATTAGGCATAGTTGTATATAAGCCACGTTCGGCAAGTTGGATAGCCCGCGCCATGATGTTATAGTGAAACGCCTGCGACATGATGCTGTTACGCCAAAATCTATACCGATAAAGGTTCTATTCCACCGGCGGCATATCCGCCGAGGTATCTTCGTTTATCGCTTGTTCTAGTTTATCAATTTCGGACTTGAATTCACTAACATCCTGAAACCGTCGATAAACAGAGGCAAAACGAACGTAGGCAACTTCATCGAGTTGACGTAGTTGCTCCATCACTTTTTCACCCACCACAACTGAACCAATTTCGCGTTCTCCAGTGGCTTGCAAATAGTGTTTAATTTGATTAATCGCTGACTCAATTTGCTCTAAGCCAACCGGTCTCTTTTCTAACGCTCGCAACATGCCAGAACGCAATTTTTCCTCGTCAAACGGCTCGCGGCTACCGTCTTCTTTAATCAGACGCGGCATCAATAACTCAGCGGTTTCATAGGTCGTAAACCTTTCGGAACACGACAAGCACATACGGCGGCGACGGACTTGATTACCTTCGGCAACAAGGCGAGAATCGACAACTTTGGTATATTCCGCTAAACAGAAAGGGCAATGCATAACGACAGCCTCTTATATTTTAGTCGCCTTTCCGCAAGCTATTTTCACTTTATAAAATACCCCGTCACCTCAATCTCGTTATCCGTAAACGGGAAAGGCTGCACAGATCTCTAGCACTTTCTGTTTGGTGCTCGCAATCACCGCTGACCGGTTGCCATTTTCTAATGCGTCAAGTACATCGCAGATCCAGTCCGCTAAGTTGCTGGCTTGCTCAACCTGAAAACCACGTCGAGTAATCGCAGGTGTGCCAATACGTAAGCCACTGGTTACAAATGGTGGTCGTGGATCATTGGGTACCGCATTCTTATTTACCGTGATGTTAGCTTCGCCCAAAGCGGCATCCGCCTCTTTACCGGTGTAGGCTTTGTCAATCAAGTCAACTAAAAAAAGATGGTTGTCTGTACCACCAGAAACGATCTTGATCCCTCGACGCGTGAAAACATTACACATGGCCCGCGCGTTCTCTAACACTCGTGTTTGATAATCTGTAAATTCT